>PLXP01000138.1 GCA_003151435.1 Acidobacteriaceae bacterium | reverse complement strand
CGTGGCTTTGTCAAAATCAGGGATATGCGCGGTAGCCGAAGCCGGTAGCCGCACTACAAGTCATTGGAATTAAAGCGATGGCGGAGAGGGAGGGATTCGAACCCCCGATACCCTTTCAGGTACGTCGGTTTTCAAGACCGATGCCATCAACCACTCGGCCAGCTCTCCGCAGGACGTGCGTCTCCAATTGATTGTAAACGTGGAATCGAATTTGTCGCAGCTTTGATCTCAGACCAGGCCAGGTCCTGCCGGGCGGCCTGTGAACAAAATCAATCTTCCCGCACCTGCTGACGATCGGAGGCGAGGGCCCACAAACTCAGGTAACTCACTGAAATCCCGACGGATCCTCGCCAGGAATGTTACAAAGAAGGAACATGGCCAAGCGATCAAAACCGGGACCGGCGCCGCCGCCTGGGCAACCCATCAGCCTTCGCACCTTGGGTGAGTACCTCAATCTGTCGCCTGCCACCATCTCGCTGGTGCTCAACAACGCTCCCGGGGTGCGGTCGATTCCGCAGGAGACACGGGATCGGGTGACAGAGGCAGCGGCAAAGTTCGACTACCGGCCCAGCTTTTATGCAAGATCGCTGCGCAAGCGGCAAACGTTCACAGTTGGCGTGCTCGTGCCCGAACTCAGCGACGGCTATACCACACAGGTGCTCTCGGGTGTAGAGGAGTTCCTCATCGAGGAAGGCTACTTCTATCTGACGGCCAGCCATCGCCGCAAACCCGACCTGATTGAGGAGTATCCTCGCCTGCTGATGGAGCGTTCGGTGGAGGGCTTCATCGTGATCGACACCATCATGGCGAAGAGCCTGCCCTTGCCTGTCGTGGTGGTTGCCGGTCACCGCAAAATCGAGGGAGTCACCAATGTGGTGCTCGACCAGAAAAGGGCAGCCGAACTGGCCTTGCGTCACCTGTATCAATTAGGCCATCGCAAAATCGCCTTCATGCGCGGCGGCAGCCACAGTTCCGACGCAGACGACCGCTGGAACTGCCTCATGGCGGTAGCGAAGGACATGAAGCTGACCGTTCTGCCCGAATTGACCGTTCAATTGGAACTCCGGGTCTCCACGCCTGAGTTGGGCTTTGGGCCGGCCAATGAGCTGCTTAGCCGTGGAATCGATTTCACCGCGCTCGTCAGTTTCAACGACATTGCAGCCATCGGGGCGATCCGGGCGTTCATGAACCAGGGACTGCGGGTTCCTGAAGACATCTCGGTCGTAGGTTTTGACGACATCCAGGGAGCTGCTTTCCACAACCCCAGCCTGACCACAATTCGCCAGCCATTGCATGAAATGGGCGCGGTTGCTGCACGCATTCTGCTGCAACGCATCCGCGGCCAGGCGACTTTTCCCGACGTCGTGCCCATCCATCCCGAACTGGTGATCCGCGAGTCAACCTGTCCGCCCAACCCCAGGCGCGGGCGCGGGAAACGGACCTGAAGCCCACCATGACCTTGACCGCAAAGAAATCCGCCAATCGCATGATGGCGGTGTTGCATCCGGTCTTCGCGCTCACAGGAGTCCTGCACGCAGTGGGAGGTCCGTTGCTTCCCTCGCTGTCTTCCGGCTTCCACTTGAGCGATACCCAATCGGGGTCGCTCTTGATGTTCTACTTTGCTGGAACCTCGCTGGGCGCGCTTCTCTGCACCCGTCACTACGCGCGCTTGATGACGTTCGGCTTTCTTGGAGTGACGGCCGCATGCCTGGGCGTTGCCGCCACCAACCACGCTTTGCTTCAGCCCCTGTTTCTGCTTTTGGGAATCTGTGTCGGGGTGCCCATGTCCGCCGTCAGCATGTTGGTGGGGCGGCAGTTTGCCGAGAAAAGCGCCGCACCGCTCACATTTCTCAACTTCAGTTGGAGCGCCGGCGCGCTGGCGGCCCCACTGCTTGCGGCGCCGCTGCTGCTCAGTCACACCTATCGCACAGCCTATGTGGTGCTGTCCGCCGTCGCCGCTCTTGCCGCCGTGGCCTGCTGGCTCCTGATCGAAGAGCCGCAGGAAGATGCGTCGCCGTCTGCGCAACGTGGAGGAATGCCGAACCTGCGTTTCATCGGACTCTTCGCCTTCCTGGCGTTTCTTGAAGTCGGCATTGAAAACACCGCGGCCTCATGGCTGGCAACTTACGCGCTTCGTTCGTCGGGCAGCGGAGCCGCGGCGGCCGCGGCTACCTCGTCGCTCTACTGGGGTGGGTTTCTGGCGTCGCGGGGGCTTTCGTCACTGTTGTTGCTGCGCGTTGATGCCATGCATGTTCTTCGCGTCGCCGTTGTCACGGGTGTGCTTGCCGCGGCGCTGCTGCTGGGAATGCCGGGATCTGCCTTCCGCGGCTTGGCCATGTTTGTCCTGGGAGCGGCATTGGCGCCCATTTTTCCGCTGCTCTTGTCGCGGTTTTTCGCGCGCACCCGCAACACCTCCGATTCGCGCTGGGTGCTGGCCATCTGCGGTTTTGGCGGATCGGCCGTCCCGTGGCTAACGGGTCTGGTTTCGGCGCGGTCAGGCAGTCTGCGGATTGGCTTAATGACGATTCCCGCTGCGCTGCTGCTCATTCTGTGCATGTTGCCCGCACTTGGTGCTCGGCACTCGATCCCCGCAGCGGAGTGAGCAAGAAAAAGGGAGCCATTGCGGCTCCCCTCTCTCCAGCGATCGACCTCGCTGTCTCTACTTTTTGCCTTCCAGTTCATCGGCCAGCGCGCCCGCGCCATACAGCTTGCGGAGCCCCTCGATCATTCCCGCCGAATGCACCGCGACCGCCCGGTTCTTTTCTCCTTCGTACACAAAATCACCGGCCAGCGATTCGATGTTGCCGTCGAAGATCAGACCCACCAGTTCGCCCTCGCGATTCACAACCGGCGAGCCGGAGTTGCCGCCGATGATATCTCCGGTCGAGACAAAATCCAGCGGCGTCGACAGGTCGACCTTGTCGCGGCCTGCCGCTTCCTTGGGAGTTAGATCGAACGGTACCTTGTTACTGAAACTCGCCGCCCGGTCGTACAGCCCATAGAACGTGGTGAATGGCGGAGCGATGGTGCCGTTGTAGGGATAGCCCTGCACCGTGCCGTAGCTCAAGCGCAGGGTGAAGGTTGCGTCAGGATAAGCGTCCTTGCCATACACCAGGAAGCGCGCCTTGCCCAGCTTTTCGCCGGCCGGTGTCAAGACGCTTGAGATGGTGTCGCGCATGCGGCGGGTGGTTTCCCGTTGGATGGGATCCACGCGCCGCGCGGTCACAACCATCGGATCGGTTGACGCGGCCACCGCAGCCTCGCCGCCGTCGATCAGCGATTTTCTGAAGTCGGGGTCGGCCAGTTTCGTGCCGTCAATCAGGCCATTCACCGTCGCATCCACGTCATGGCCCTGCAGAATGGCCTGAACGTACGCGTCGTTCGTGCCCAGCTTCTCCTGGCCAAGCTTGAGCGCGTTCGTCATGTACAGCTTCTCCGTCTCGACAGGAATTTTCGCCGGCGAAAGCATCTGGAACTTGACCCTGTCCAAAGAAGCATCATTGAAGCCTGGCAGCCGGTCGCTGTCGGGCTTTTTGATCTCGGCCACGTACTGCACAATCTGCAATGCGATGGTGAAGAGCCGGCTGTCGGTGCGCCGAAAGAGCTGTCCCTTGATCTCCGGCCTCACCTTCTCTTCGGCATGCGCAATCGTGTCCCATGCACCGCCGTACTCCTTTTGCCACTCTGGATTGGCTGCTACTTTCTTGCGGAAGTCGTCTTCCTCAGCCTGCTTTTTGGCCACGATGGCCTTGTCGGCCAGCGCTTCGGCGCGTCCCACGTACACCTTGAGGCTGTTTTGCAGACCGAAGATCGTGCTGCCTACCAGCCGCGCCTGCTCCGGCCCTTGCGCTGCGAACGTCTGGGCAGCCACGATGCGGCGCTTCAGATACTCCGTCAATGCAGGCCCAATCACGTCGCGCTGCATCAGTAGTTGCGCCACCGTATCCTGCCGTTCCGTCGATCCGGGATGACCGGAGATGAAGATAAGTTCCCCAGGCGCCGCGCCCTTGGCGCTCCACTTCAGGAAGTTATCGGTGTGCAGCGGCTTTCCATCTTCGTCGTACACACGAAACAGGGCCATGTCCAGGTCGTAGCGCGGATAAGTGAAGTTATCCGGATCGCCACCAAAAAACGCTGCCTGCTGCTCCGGAGCAAACACCAGGCGCACATCTCTATATGCCTTGTACTGGTAAAGCCAATATTCGCCGCCCTGGTAGAACGACACTACGTCGGAACGAAGCTTGGTCTTTTCCTTGCTTTCCTTTTCAATAGCCGAGATCTCGGCCTCGCGGGCCTTCAGCGCCTTCGCATTGTCTGCAATGCCCTTCGCCGCGCCCTGCACCCGGGCGGTCACGTCCTGCATGCCGACCAGTACGTTCACCTCCAAGTCGGGAGACTTCATCTCCTCCTCCGACTTGGCCGCATAGAACCCGTTCGCCAGGTAGTCGTGCTCTGCGGTCGAGTTCTTCTGCAACTGGCCGCGCGCTACGTGGTGATTCGTCAGCAGCAGCCCATTGGGGCTGACAAATGATCCCGAGCCACCGTCGTTGAGCCGCACGCTTGAAAGTCGAAGGTGGTCGAGCCACGCCTGGATCGGCGTAAACCCGTACTTCGCTTTCAGCAGTTTCAGCGGAGGATTGTCAAATGTCCACATGCCTTCTTCGGCATGAATCATGGGCGCAACGGCCAACAACGCCGCAGCCAGCAATGGAATGGAACGAAATGAACGAGCAAACATCGGAGGCCTCATAGTGGTTAGTAACTTCGAAAAGCAACGGGCCAGCTATAACAACCGCTAACCTGCTAACTCGGCCGCGACAAAGCCGCGCTAACTTGCTGAGCTTACTGTGTCGGCATCACCAATACTTCAACGCCGGATGCCGCGTCTTTCTGGTGAAATACCTGTTCCGTAGCCTTCTGAAAACCCTCGGGCTTCGCATTCGGAATGTCGGTGAAGATTTGTGGGTTCCGGTCTGTCAGCGGAAACCACGAGCTCTGCACCTGCACCATGATGCGATGGCCGCGGCGGAAGGTGTGGAACAGATCAGGCATCGTGAAGTTGATGTCAGCCTCTTTGCCTGGCGTCAGAGGCTCGGGTTTTTCCCAGCTATTGCGGAACTTGGCGCGGAACGGCTCGCCGCGCAGCAACTCCTGGTAGCCGCCCATCTTCAGCGGCGGCGCATCCAGAATACGCTTGTTTGCGCGCGTTGCCTCTTCCTGGTCCGCGTAGTTGTCGGAATATACATCAATCAGCTTCACCACAAAATCGGAGTCGGTGCCGGAGCTGGCAATCTTCAGCTTGGGTGAAATGGGCCCGGCAATCGTCACATCCTCCTCCAGCGGATCGGTCTCGTACACCAGCACATCCGGCCGGTAGCTGGCGAAGCGCTGATCGTCCACCATGTAGCGTTGCGGAACGGTGTCGGTGGTGTAACCCACAAACGGCACAGGATGATTTGGATCGCTCAGATACTCGTCAACGCCCTTCGTTTCCGTCGGCGCATCGAAGGTCAGCTTGCCGCCACTGTGGAAGTAGAGAATCTTGGCCGTCGCGGCCTTGGGAGGCCACGCATCCAGATTGCGCCACACGTTGGTTCCCGTCTCAAACACCACAGCTTTGGGCTGCGCCGCGCCCTTGCCCTTCAGGTAATGCTCAAAGAAGGGCAGTTGAACGTTGGTGCGGAAATAGTCGCTCGTCTTGGCGTCGAACTGCACATCGCCCAGGTGGCTGCCATCGCCGCGCGCCCAGCCGCCGTGAACCCATGGTCCTTCCACCAGCGTGGTCGGCGTCTCGGGGTTGAACTTGTTGATGGCATTGAATGTGCGGTAAGGTCCGCTCAGATCTTCAGCGTCATACCAGCCGCCCACCACCAGCACCGCGCATTTCACATTCTTCATGTGGCGCGAAAGGTCGCGAGATTGCCAATACGCGTCATAGGTGTTGTGCTTGGCCTGGTCATTGAAGAGCCAGTTAGAGCCCTTCAAATAGAGCTTGTCAAGGTTCGCGATGTTACCGGCCTTGAGATAGAACTTGTAACTATCCGGCGTGCCGAAATCGAACCCCGGCCCCGCTTTCGGTGCTTCCGGGTTTTGGTTGGGCTTGAAGAACACATAGAAACCAAAGTTGGCCGACAGCATGAACGTTCCGCCGTGATACGCGTCATCGCCCAGGAATAGGTCCGTCATTGGTGCCTGAGGGCTCGCCGCCACCAGCGCCGGATGCGAATCAATGATCGACGCCGACGTGTAGAACCCCGGATACGAAATGCCCCAGATGCCCACCTTGCCGTTGTTGTTGGCCACGTGTTTCAGCAGGAACTCGATGGTGTCGTAGGTGTCCGATGCATCGTCTACATCCTGCGGCGACTTCTTCTCGTCGATGTGCGGACGCATCTCCTGGAACTCGCCTTCGCTCATCCACCGCCCGCGCACATCCTGGTAGACAAAGATGTAGCCGGACTTCTCGAACTCCTCGGAAGGTCCGAGGCGTCGCGGATATTGGTCCTCGCCGTAAGGCGCCACGCTGTAGGGAGTGCGGTCCATCAAGAACGGATATGGGCCGCCCGCCGCATCCTTGGGCACATAGACCGATGTGAATAACCGCTTCCCGTCGCGCATGGGAATACGGAACTCATACTTCGTGTAGTGAGAGCGGACAAAATCGTCGGTGGGCGCCTGTGCCGCAGGCTGCTGCGCTCGGAGGGCAGGGAACGCGAGGACCAACAGGCCCAGAAAGGCACAAGGAATGCGAAACAATTTGAACATCGTAAGTTGGAGTCTCCTGAGCATCCAGACTACTCCACGGCAGCCGTCAGTTGTCAGTTTTCAGTTGTCAGCTTATTGCTTGCGCACGTCCAGCAGCGGTCGCTATCGCCGTGTGCCCCTGACAACTGGAAACTGATCACTGACAACTGTACTTACTACTCTTCGTCTTTCTTCGTCTCCGCCGGCGCCTTCTCCGGCGTCGTCAGCGGCTTGGTAATGTCATCGAGGTAGGCGGGCGTGCCCTCCACGCGTTCCAGCACCGGGTAGCGTTCCCCGTCGTGATAATCGATCTCTGCATTGGACACGAACGTATCTGCCTGCACGATCAGGCGGATCGGCTCGCTCTTGTCCTTGGCCGCGCGGATCGCCTCCCGCAGCGCCTCAGGCGAAAAGATCTGCCCATTCACCGCGATGATCTTCTCTCCTGGCCCCAGCCGGGCCTTGTCCGCGGGCCCGTTCCAGCGCACATCGGCTATGCTGCCATCTCCCGCAATGTGCAGGCCGATGGAGTACCAGCAATCCACGCCGGCGACGCGCCGTCCGCCGGCCGCAGCCATGGTGCGCTCGGAAGGGCTCGGCTTGTCCTTGTAGGCCAGCTTGTAGCCGCCATGCTCGAGCCCTGCCAGATCCGCCCGCGGATTGATCTTGTCCACGCGATCGTGCAGGAACGTCGCCCAGTCGTAGGGCACCACCTGGTTTAGATCCTGCACCAACTCATCAAAGGTATAGGTCACAATAAGCGGCCCCGTGGTGCCGCCCTTGGCTAGAAATATCTTCTGGAAATCGTCCAGAGATTTCTTATTCTGGGTCAGCTTGCGGATCAGCGTGTCCGCATCGAGCCACAGCAGTTCGCCCTCCTGGTAGTAGTCCTGCCCGCGCTTCCAGTTTGCCCACGCCGGGTTGCCGCCGCGCAGAATGCTTGCCGCTACTGCCGTGTCTTCCGTCGGCCGCCAATCGCGTCCCGGCCGGTAGTCCAGGCTCGCGGCACTCATCGCCAGCATGTCGCGATACTGCGCCTGCGACTTCAGCCCCGACCGGGCCGCCAGCACGTTGCCAAGGTAGTGCGTCATGCCCTCATAGACCCACAGCAGCGCGCCCTGCTGCGGCGTCGCAAAGTCCGGCTGATAGAGCCCCACCGGCCGCCGGTATTTTCCATTCCACGAGTGCGTAAACTCATGCGACAACAGATCAGCCTCGGCCAGTTGGTGCGCGTCGTCGGCAAAGCCCTTCTCCCCCACGCCGTTATCCGACGACTGCCCATGCTCAAGCCCTTCGCCGCCGGCCACATCTGAAAGCGTCAGCAGAAAGTGGTAGACGTTGTAGTGGTGCGACGCGTACAGCGCGTCTGCCTCACGCACAAGGTTGTTCAGCTCGGCCAGCACCGACGGCCTAAGGTTCGAGTCTTCCGGTGCGTCCGAAACCACGTCAATGTAATGCTTCGGCGTGATGGTTGGAGCTAGCGCAAACTCGTGGAAGTACTGCCCGGTGATCACTGGCGAATCCTCAAGCTGCTCGACGTTTGTTGCCGCAAACTTGGTAGTGCTGCCCGCCGCGGGCACCGGGTAAGAACCAGCGCCCACAGGGGCGAGCGCCGTTCCAATGCCCCAACCTCCGGGGACTTTCAGCGAGGGCTCAATGGGAATGTCGCGCACCGGCGTGTGGGCCGGATACAGCAGCAGCTTCTCCCACTCCAACACCGCCATCTTCTGCGAGAGGCGAGCGGCAACAATGCAGTCCAGGTGCGCGTGCAGCGTAGTCACGCCCTTCGGGATTGTCACGTGAAATTCGTACAGGTCCACATCGTCGCGCCACCACTCAATCGGCTTCCCATCGGCAGTAAAGACCACGCCCGTGATCGAGTCCACCGGCCCCGTGGGACGATGGTTGCCGGGAATCCACTTCGGCGTTGTCAGCGTCAGCGGCCCGGCCGTTACCGGCAGATCCACTTCAGCGTGATACAGCTTGCGCGGCGCTTCCGTCAGATCGGCGGTGATTTGGATGGGCGCTTTTTGCGCCAGAGCGGGTGCGGCGGCGCTCGCGATTACAAGGGCAAAAACCAGGACAGCAGGGAGGCGGAAATTGATCATTAGTATCGAGTCTCCTGAGAAACTCAGATTACCGCATGAGGCAGACCGAGCCAGAGAGAGCTTTCGCCGGACCCAGCAAATCGCAGAATCTGGGATTTTCTCGCGTACGCCCGGCCAGTCGGCGGTACCCTATAGCTACACGATCCTGACGACAGCTAAGCGCGCACCTCGGGGCCTGTTCGTCCTTCTAAGGGGTGTGATCAGATCCTGGCACGCCGGGGCTGCACCTTTTTCACCGAAAGGAGAGCCATGTCTACTGAATACCGCAATTTTCTTGCGCTCCCGTACGAGGAGCTCGAAGAAATGAACTTGCAGGCCAAGCACGACCGCACCAGCCGCGTCGCTCCCGATGAGATTCGCGAGAAGCGTCTGAAATACCTGAAGGACGAGAAGCGGATCAAGGCTGTGACGGTGCTGTTTTCCGACCTAGAAGGCCGCCTCCACCTGCTCGACTACGACAAGAAGTTCCTTCTCGGCAGCTACGAGAACCTCACCTTCGACGGCTCCTCCATCCGCGGCTTTACCGCACAAAAGGAGAGCGATCTGCGCCTGGGCATCGATTGGAGCGCTTTCTACTGGGTTCCCGCCGACGTGTTCGGAAACGGCAAGGTTCTTGTCTTTGGCGTCGTCATCGACAAGGACGGCACTCCCTATTCCGGCGACCTGCGCGGCGTGCTCAAAAAGTATGCCGAGGAGCTTCACGCCACCAAGAACTACACCCTTAACGCCGCCACTGAGATCGAGGGCTTCCTCTTCGGTGGTGTCGACGCCGAAAAGACCTATCACCAGACGGGCAAGTTCGACTTCGTCTCGACCGGCGGCTACTACCACTCTCTGCCGCTCGATCCGCTCCGCCAGTTCATTGACACCGCGGCTGAAGTGCAGCGCGCCATGGGCTTCCAGAACGAGAAGGATCACCCCGAAGTCGCCCCCGCGCAATTCGAAATCAACTTCGGATACAGCGAAGTCGTCGCCGCTGCCGACCAGATACAACTCTACAAGTTGCTCTGCCGCCAAATCGCCAACAACTACGGCTTCACGGCCTGCTTCCTGCCCAAGCCCGTGGTCGGCGTGAACGGCAGCGGCATGCACACCAACGTCTCGGTCTCCAAGGGCAAAACCAACCTCTTCTGGGACGAGAATGGCGAAGAGCAACTCTCCAAATTCGGCTGGGACTTCCTCGACCGCATCCTCACCCGCGCGCTCGACCTGTGCCTGGTCTTCAACTCCAGCGTCAACGCCTATCGCCGGCTCGACCCGCACTTCGAAGCGCCCAACCAGATTCGCGCTTCAGCCACCGACCGCGGCGCCATGATCCGCGTGCCCATCGGCAACTCCCGCTCCATGCGCACCGAGGTGCGTGCCGTGGCACCGGACGCCAACCCGTATCTGGCGCTCTACTCCATCTTCAAGACCGGCATCGACGGCGAAATCGCCAAGGTCGCCAACCTGCGCGCAGGCGGACGCTACCTGCCCGACAACATCTACACCGCCATCGAAGATTTCACTGCCTCAAGCTGGATCGCGCAGATTCTCGGCGCCGACGTTCAGGGCCGCTACGCCGAACTCAAACAGGCTGCCGCCGACCGCTGCCCGCGCCAACTCGGCACCATCGTCAAAGGCTGCGAAGTCCAGTTCCACCACGCCGTCTACAACCAGTCGTTGTGGAATTTGTTTTAGAACCGAACTGCTTCGATCTCGATCGTCGTACAAATGCCGGGTGCCCCATCCTTTCGCGGTTTTTCGCGAAAGGGTGGGATACCACGACCCTGGTTCTGCGGCCGATTCCATCCGATTCTGATGCGGACGAACCGAGATAGCCAGTCCTGGCACTGGGATCGGATCGCGCGCGTGAAAAGGTCCGCGAGCTTCCCTTACCGCTTCCTCATTGCTCCTTTACGCCCCGCGTGTTAAAAGCTAAACAACAGGGTACACATGGGATGCGCTGAAAGCCGATGCGGAACGGGTGCTGAACGGCCATTCCGGAGCGCTCGAGTCCATCCGCCTTCAGTTCCCTGAATTTGCCGCAAAGGAAACCACTCTTCCCGATGAGCGCCAGCCCTCCAGCGGAAGTGGAAACCCTCTTCGGAGACTATCCGCTCGACCACGCCTTCGACGAGATGCGGGAAGCCAACGGGGATCTGCGCGCCCACTACCGCGCCCTGGCCGAAACGCTGGCGAGCCTGCCTCACGACGAACTGCAGCGCCGTAAACAATCGGCTGACCTCTCGTTCCTCACCCAGGGCATCACCTTTACCGTCTACGGCAGCGATGAGGGCACCGAGAAGATCTTTCCTTACGACCTGCTGCCGCGCCTGATCACGGCCGAGGAGTGGGACAAGATCGAGCGCGGCCTCACCCAGCGCATCACCGCGCTCAACCACTTCCTGCGCGACATCTACTCCGACGCCAAAATCCTTGCCGACCGCATCGTACCGCGCGAGCTGGTCTACAGTTGCCGCCAGTACCGCCGCGAGATGCGTGGCCTGCAAGTGCCGCGCAACGTCTATATCGCCGTCATCGGGTCTGACTTGCTGCGCCTGAACACCGGCGAGTTCGTGGTGCTCGAAGACAACTTGAGAGTGCCCTCAGGCGTGAGTTACATGCTCACCAACCGCCGTGTCATGAAGCGCACCTTCCCGCGCCTCTTCCACAGCTACGGTGTCCGCCCCATCGAGCACTATCCGCAACTGCTGCTGGCCACGCTGCGTGCGCTGGCTCCCGAAGGCCGCCCCGAGCCCAACATCGTGCTTCTCACCCCCGGCGTCTTCAACTCCGCTTACTTCGAGCACACCTACCTCGCCCGCCAGATGGGCATCGATCTCGTCGAGGGCCGCGACCTTGTGACCCACGACAACATCGTCTACATGCGCACCACTGACGGTCTCAAGCGCGTCGATGTTATCTACCGTCGCGTCGACGACGACTTCAGCGACCCGCTGATCTTTCGATCCGACTCCATCCTCGGTTGCGCCGGACTATTCAACGCCTATCGTGCCGGCAACGTCACGGTCACCAACGCCTTCGGCACCGGCCTCGCAGACGACAAGGCGCTCTACGCCTACGTGCCGCGCATCATCCGTTACTACCTTGACGAAGAGCCCATCCTTCCCAACGTGGAGACGTTCCTGCTGACGGACGACAAGGAGCGCAAACACGTTCTCGCCAACCTCGACAAGCTGGTGGTCAAGGCAGTAGGTGAAAGCGGCGGCTACGGCATGTTGATTGGCCCGCACTCCACAGCCAAACAACGCGAAGAATTCGCTCGCCAGATCGAAGCCAATCCGCGCAACTACATCGCCCAGCCCACGCTCGACTTCTCGCGCGCTCCATGCCTCATCGGCAATCACCTGGAACCGCGCCACGTCGATCTACGGCCCTACATCCTCTTCGGCGACAAGGTGAACATCGTGCCGGGAGGCCTCACTCGCGTTGCTCTCACAAAGGGATCGCTCGTAGTCAACTCCTCCCAGGGCGGCGGCAGCAAGGACACATGGGTACTACAGTAGTTTGTAAATACGGTATTCGGGAGAATGCGACGATGCTTTCACGCGTTGCCGACAGCCTCTATTGGATGAGCCGCTACCTGGAGCGGGCGGAGAATACCGTGCGCCAGTTGGACGTGACCATGGGCCTGATGCTCGACCCAGGCGGCGCCAGTGCGGAGACGCGTTGGAAGCGGCTGATGGCCTCACTTGGCAATGCGGCCGACCTTGAGTGGAACGGCGATCTCGATGCAATGGCGCGCGGGCTCATCTTCGACAGCGACAACCGTGCCTCCATCACATACTGCGTCAATGGCGCCCGGGAAAACGCGCGCCAAGTGCGCGAGGAAATCTCCACTGAGCAATGGCAGCGTCTTAACCGGCTCTTTCACCAGATTCATTCGTCCAATGCCGAAGATCAGTTTCGTGCCAACACCAACGATCTGCTGGTTTCCATCATCGATGGCATCCACCTGTTCAAAGGCGTCACCGACACCACCATGCTTCATGGGCAGGGCTGGCAGTTCATTCGCCTCGGCCGCTACCTTGAACGCGCCTACGCCACAGCCACCCTGCTTGAGGTATTCCAGCCCGACCTCTACGGCGTTCCTGAGCGCGAGCACTCCGGCTATCAGTATCTTGAACAGGTGGGTCTTCTGCGCTGTTGCACCGCCTTCGAGTCCTACTGCCAGGTCTATACCGCCGACATCTCCGCCGACCGCATCCTCGAATTCCTGCTGCTCAACCGAGACTTTCCCCACGCCATCCGCTACTCAGTCGACAGCACCCTGCAGGCAATCCAATCCATCCAGCGAACCGGTGGCCGCCGCCCTCCTGAGGAACTGACCGCGGGTATCGGCCGCCTGCACGCCATGCTCGGCTACACCACAATCGCAGAAATTCTCGCGGGCAATGCTGGCATGTTCCTGCACACTATCCGCCAGCAGTGCATGCTCATCCACGAACTCATCTATCGCTATTACGTGCAATATTCCATCCAGTCCGCGCTGACGGTTTGATTCGTCTTTGAAAAGGCGCGGATTTAGATGCGCAGTAGCAGCAAAGAATCAACGCGGGCTTTAGCCCCCGAGGGAACGCAACCTCACAGTCTTCAACCGAGCCGGGAGCCGAGCATGAACTTCTATTCCATCCGCCACCTCACGCGCTTCCGCTACTCGCGCGCCATCAGCGAGAGCATCATGGAAACGCGCATGCACCCGCGCTCAGACTCCCATCAGCACTGCCTCAACTTCACCCTGTCCGTCAGCCCACGGTGCCGCGTCTTCACCTACCGTGACCACCTCGGCAACAATGTCCAGCACTTCGACATCCCCGGCGAGCATTCGCAGTTGGTCATCATCGCCGAGTCCGTGGTGGAGCAGCAGCCTTTGCCCGATGTCCCCACCCATCTATCCCGCGATGCCTGGGGCGCCCTCGACGCGCTCGTTCGCTCCGGCGATTACTGGGAGATGCTTCTGCCCAGCACATTTGCCGTGGAAACTCCGGCCCTCACCCTTCTCGCCTCGCAGTTGGAAGTGAAACGACGCGACGACCCCCTGATGCTGGTGCATGAACTGAACCAGCGGCTCTTCGACTACTTCGAGTACGTGCCCAGCCACACTCGCGTCGACTCACCCATCGATGAAGCCATCGTCAGCGGCAAGGGTGTGTGCCAGGACTTCGCCCATACCATGATTGCTTTGCTGCGCCATGTTCGCATCCCGGCCCGCTATGTATCCGGCTACCTCTATCGCAGCCGCGAAGACCACGACCGCTCGACCCCCGACGCCACCCACGCCTGGGTGGATGTGCTTCTACCGCACCTGGGTTGGATAGGCTTCGACCCCACCAATAACCTCGTCGCTCACCATCGCCACATCCGTACCGCGGTCGGCCGGGACTACGCGGACGTGCCGCCCACCCACGGAATCTTCCGCGGCAAGACTGAAAGCGAACTCTACGTGGCCGTCCATGTGGAAGCTGGAGACCAGCCCCCGGCCCTAGACCGCAAGCTCCCCATACCGGAAGACTGGTCGGTACTTGTCGAGCGCGCCCAGCAGCCTCCGGACCACATCGTCCCCGCCATCGACCTCCAGCAAATGCAGCAGCAGCAATAGATTGCGTCAGTCACGTGGAAGTCGCCCTTGAACCGAAATGTGGGAAGAGCGCGCAGATTTCGGTTGAATTTTGGGTGAATTTCATACAAGATAAAAGACATTCCATGCCGGGCAGGCCTGCCCGCCGACAGACGCACCGGTTTTCGCAGCAACGTACTGCAGCAGTCAACTCATTGCTCCGCGGACGAATTCAACGATGATGCGGGGCCGCCACCTTACCACCTAAACTTCACTTGCTGTGCGGCCTCCCAGGGCGCTTGGCAGAAGCCTACTCAAACTACAGCGGCAGCAGAGAACATAGCCGTATGGCAAGACCTTTTGGAGGAGCAGTCGTGAAACGATCCCTTTGTGGATGGTTGCTTTTTTGCATCCTATCCACCGCTTCCCTTGTATCCGCCCAGTCTGCAAACACATCGCTCCGCGGGGTCATCAAGGATCCCAGCGGCGCATTGGTTCCAGGAGCGAAAGTCACCCTGACAAACAATGCGACCGGCACGACCATGAGCGCCATCGCGAATAGCGCCGGTACTTATGTTTTCACGCAGATTGCTCCCGCCAAATACACCATTGTCGTGACCGCCGGCGGCTTCGGCGATCAGACAAAGGTGGCCGAACTCCTCGTCAATCAGCCGGCAACCGTCGACTTCACGCTGACCATCCAATCCAATACGGTCACAGTGGACGTTTCGGCGTCGGCACAGACACTGAACACCGCGGATGCCTCGCTAGGCAACTCCGCGGACAATGCTGAAATTCAATCCCTTCCCAGCGAAACCCGCAACGTGCCCGACCTGCTTTCGCTCCAGCCCGGCGTGCTTTATCTGCCCCCGCCGAGCAATGGCGGTGGCGACAGCCGCAGCGGCTCTGTCAACGGCGGCCGTTCCGATCAGGGCAATGTCACGATCGACGGCGTGGATGACAACGATCAGGTGGGTGGAATCGCATTCACGGGTGTGCTGCGACAGACCCAGGACTCGATTGAAGAATTTCGCGTGACCACCGGAGGTTCCAACGCCGACGAAGGCCGCTCCTCCGGCGCGCAGGTCAGCATGGTCACCAAGTCGGGAACGAATCAGTTCCATGGCGCGTTGTACGAGTATCATCGCCCCACATTTACTGTCGCCAACGACTGGTTTAATAAGCAGGCCCAATTCAACACCAAACGCGCCAACATCCCCGGCAAACTCATCCGCAACATCTTCGGCGGCGACGTGGGCGGACCAATTTTCAAAGACAAGCTCTTCTTCTTCGGCAATTACGAAGGAGCCCGCCAGGCCGAAAATGCCCAGGTGAATCAGACCGTTCCAACTGCGACCTACCAGCAGGGTGAGCTTGTCTATCCTGGCGATGCGCCTGATGGCTCTGTTGTTCTACAGACGCTTTCTGCTGCACAGGTCACCCAACTGGATGCCGGCTGCCAGATCTGCAATACCAGCGCCTATCCATTCGGCCCCGGGCCCAATCCCAATGCATTGGCCTACTTCAACTCCATGCCGGCCGCCAATGGCTCCACGCTGGGCGATAGCTATAACACGGGCTCCTACTCGTTTTCGTCCCCCCATCCCATCCGTCTTAACACGACCATCGCAAGAATCGATTTCGTGCCTTCCGGTAGCCATCGGATCTTCGTTCGCGGCAACCTACAGAAGGACATAACCGATGCCACAGAGCAGTTTCCGGGGCAGGGGCCTTCAATAGTCCATGAAGACAACAGCAAGGGATTTACCGTCGGCGATACCTGGACCATTACTCCACGCATCGTCAATGACGTTCGCTACGGATATGTCCGCCAGGCCTTCAGCGATCGCGGCGTCGGGAAGGGCGATTACGTCAGTTTTCGCTTCATATCGACAGCTACGGCTCAAACCCGGACCACCATCACCAGTGTCCCGGTCAATAACGTTGTTGACAACCTGAGCTGGAGCAAGGGTAACCACACCTTTCAGCTCGGCGGCAACTGGCGCTTGGTTCACCAGAACCACTCCACTGACGCCAACTCGTTCAACGGTGCGACCTCCAATCCGTACTGGCTGGGCGGTAATCCGCCACAGCCCTCGGGCGCGCCGGGCCAGTATCCGGTCGATGGCGGTTTCGGCAACTCCTACGAGATTGCATTTGCTAACCTCGTCGGAACCGTACCTTCGCTCACCAACGTGTACAACTACAAGATCACCAGTGCCGCGGGCGGGAGCTTGCTGTCGGACGGAGCCTTCGTCGACCGGCACTTCAAGTCCAACGAGTTCGAGTGGTACGTGCAGGATGCGTGGCGCATACAGCCCAATCTCACCATCACCTTCGGCCTGCGCCATACCATTCTGCAAACTCCCTATGAAACCAGCGGGCAGGAGGTGGCTCCCACCATCGATACGCACTCCTGGTACCTGAAGAGAGAGGCCGCCGCGCAGGCGGGTCAGGTGTATGAGCCGGACCTCTACTTCGCGCCCGCCGGACCGTACTATGGCAAGCCTGGTTTCTGGCCGAAGTCGAAGAATAACTTCGCTCCTCGCCTGGCCATCGCCTACTCCCCCGACACCAAGACGTCCATTCGCCTCGGCGCCGGCATCTACTACGACCACTACGGAGAAGCGCTGGTCAACACCTTCGATCAAAACGGCTCGTACGGCGTGAGCACAGCGGTCACCAATCCCGCCGGCAACTACGGCATTGAAGGCAACGCGAAGCACCCTGCGTCCCCCCGGTTTACAGGGCGGACCACCCTTCCACCCATCAACAACGGCACGGCACCTCAAACCACCACATTCCCGTACCCGGCTCCCTTGGGCAACTTCGCCATTACCTGGGGCTTGGATAGCAAGATCAAGACTCCGTACTCCGAGGCATTCGATCTGTCAGTTCAGCGCGAAATGCCCGGTGGCTTCACGGTTGAGGCCGCCTATGTGGGACGGTTGGGCAAGCACCTGCTGCAGCAACTCGACCTTGCGGAGCCTGTCGACTACGTCGATCCCAGCGGGGGCGGCGATTACTATGCCGCCGGTACGCAGCTATCCAAACTGGTTGATGCGCATGGTGGTGACCCGACCGCGTCCGTTCCGGCCATCAAGTACTTCGAAGATGTCTTCCCCTTCATGGCCGGCGTGGACCGTCCTGGAGAAAGCGCGACCCAGGCGATCTATACCAATGAGTGGGCTCCCTATCGCGGCCAGTACGGGGCGACGACGGCTCTTGCCGACATCGATTTCTACTGTGGCTACGGCTGTCCGGAAGGCTATCAGTCGAAGTTCTGGCAGGACCAGTTCTCTTCGCTTTATGCCCTGTCAAGCATCGGCATGAGCTACTACAACGCGGGACAACTCACGCTGCGGCATCCCATGAGCCACGGTTTGCAAATGGACTTCAGTTACACATGGTCCAACTCCATCGACATGGGTTCTGACACGGAGCGCAGCAACGAATTCGGCACCAATGCCAGCAATACCGGATCGTTCAGCGCGATCCTCAATACCTGGAAACCGTATCTGAATCGCGGCCCATCCGACTTCGACACCCGCCACCTGATTACCGCGGACTGGGTTTACAACATGCCCTTCGGACGCGGCAAGGCGGTGATGGGCGGCGCCAACCGGGTTGTGGATGCGATTGCCGGAGGCTGGGATTGGTCGGGCATCACACGCTGGTCCAGCGGGCTGCCGTTTTCCTTCTTTGAGCCTGGTTGGACAACCGATTGGCAGATCGAGAGCTTCGGCGTAGTCACAGGAAAGGTAAAAATGCGCCGGCATTTCGATGCCCACGGAAACCCGCAGTTCTTCGACAACCCCGCCGCCATCAACTCTGGTATTGCTACCGGTGGACCGGTCCGCCTGCCCTACCCCGGTGAGGCGGGTCAGCGCAATAACTTCCGTGGCGATGGCTACTTCAACGTCGACTCCGGTCTGTCCAAGACCTGGAAGCTCGGCGACTTTGGCGGCCTGAAGTTTGCATGGGAGGTCTACAACGTCACCAACACCGTGCGCTTCGATCCCGCCTCCATCGGGGCAGGGTTGACCGGCGGAAACATTGGAGTCGCCAGCACCTTGCTGACGGTCCCACGCCGCATGCAGTTCAGTTTGCGCTACGACTTCTAAAGCGGTTCGCAACCAAAAACGCCGGAGGAGCCCAGGCTCTTCCGGCGTTCTTCTTTTCCCATAGTTCCTTGCGAGCCCGGGCACCCGCAACGATCCGCTAACTCGCTAACTCGCGGTATTTGTCCTTGTTGCGTCGCTATCTACTTTTTGTTGCCCGGAATCATGCCCTTGAGCCTCGCCATCAAGCCCGGCTTGGCCGCAGGTGTAGCCGATGCGGACTTCGACTCAACAGCGGCCGGTGCGGGAGTCGCACCTTTGGCCGTCTTCTCCACGGCCGGCGAGGCAGCGGCAGGTTTGGCGCCGTTTCCCTCTGCAGTCGACGCCTGCTGCGGCTTTGCGTCCACTGCCGCGGTCTTCTCCTTGGCCAGTCGGCCATCCAGTCCTTTGGCAGACGCAAGATTCGGTGTTGCTCCATGGTCGTTCTTCACCAGAATCGAAACCCTGCGGTTAGAGGGGTCTGTAGGATTGTCCTTCACCCGCAAAAGCTGGTCGGCATAACCGCGCACCTGCGTCACCTGGTTGCTTCGCACGCCGTCCTGCTGCAACAGGCGGCGCGCGGCATTGGCCCGGTCAGCCGATAACTCCCAGTTACTGTAACTTGTATCTGCCGAATACGGCGTCGCATCGGTGTGGCCCTCAATCAGCAGCGCATTGGGAAGAGTCTTCAGCTCCCCGCCCAGCAGCGCCAGCAGTTCCTGCCCGCTCTCGCTCAGCCGCGCGCTGCCGCTCTGGTAAAAGGTTCCGTTCCTGTCTTCCAGCAGTTCAATGCGCAGTCCTTCCGGCGTGATCGTGATCTCAATCTGTTTCGAAAGTTTGTCCAGGTCCTTGCGCGCCTTGATCCCCTCTTCCAGCTTCTCTTTCAGTTGCTGCATGTTGTTTGCGGCTGCCGCGCTGATGCCTTCCCCGGTACCGCTCATGGTGGTTCCCATCAGCGTTGAAGTGCCTTTAGGATCGTTGAAGTATCCGGCCACCGCCTTCTTGATCTTCTCGCTCGAGTTCATCAGCCACAACACGATGAATAGCGACATCATGGCGGTCACAAAATCCGCGTATGCCACCTTCCATGCGCCGCCGTGGTGGCCGCCGTGCCCGCTTTTCTTCTTGATGATGATGATCGGCTGGATCTTGGACGCTGCCATCATGCTCCGTTCCTTCAGGAAATCCGGGCGGCGTTCAGGCTGCCTTTGCCGGTTCCGCTGCCTGCTGACTCTTGCAGCGCTTTTCCATTTCGTCAAAGCTGGGCCGCACATGCGCCGGAATCGCCCGCCTGGCGATCTCCACTGCGGTGATCGGCGCCGATCCCTTCAAAAACGACAGCAGCAGCACGCGCAGCACATGCAGGTAACCGTTGTGCTCGTCCGCCGTCTTCGTCATGTTTGCGGCCAGCGGCCCCACCACTCCATAGCACAACAGGATGCCCAAAAACGTTCCCACCAGCGCGGCCGCCACCTTGTGCCCGATCTCTTCCGGAGGTCCGCCCAACGCGCCCATCGTGATCACCACACCCAGCACCGCCGCCACAATGCCAAGGCCTGGCAGCGCGTCCGCCGTGGTTGACAGCGCGCTCACGGGCTCGGTCGCGTCATGATGATGCACTTCCATGTCCAGTTCCATCATCTGGTCCATGTCGAACGGCTCCACGCCCCCCGTTATCGCCATGCGCAGCGTGTCGCACACAAAATCCCGCGCATGGTGGTCCTTCAGAAACTCGGGATAGTTCTTGAAGATGCCGCTCGTCTCGGGCTTCTCCACGTCCATCTCCACGCTCAGCAAGCCCTCTTTACGCACCTTGTTCAGGAACTGGTACATCATCTTCAGCGTGCTCAGGTAGCGCTCCTTGCCGAACTTCGATCCGCTCAGCACGCCCATCAGGCCCGCCAAGATCCCCTTCAAAATATGCACGGGATTCGCCACCAGCAGCGTGCCGATCGATGCCCCCGCAATGATCAGCAGTTCGGCGGGCTGAACCAACACGAGGATCTGACCCTTCTCCATCAGGAACCCGCCGATTACCGCTCCAAACACAATCAGAATGCCTACGATGGCAAACATTCCTGCCCCCTCGGCGCGAGTGAAACTTGATTTCCGCCGCCATGCACGCTCGCCAGCATGGCGGATTGGGCCCGTTCAAGAAGTTGCGGCAGCGTCTCGGTTTCATCCGCCTCGGCCGCTCCCACACTGACCGTCAGCGACGCCCGGTCGCCCCACCAGTGAAAGTCCGCGGTCCGCGCCAGACCGGCCAACACATGTCCATGATTGGCCAGCACCTCGCCCGTGCGTTCGTGCGAAACCACAAGGAATTCGTCGTCGCCCCAGCGGCCTATCTCTTCGCCAGCCCGCAAACCGTTCGCCAGGGTGCGCTCCACAATTTCGAGCATCGCTTCGCAGGCCCTCGCCCCGTGGGTTTTGCGCATGTCATGAGCCTGGTCCACCGTAATCCAAAGCACGCCAAACGGAACCCCTTCATGCAGGAACGCTTCAAACTCAGCCTCCATGCGGTCCTGCAGTTCCACCTGGCTTTGCTTCACCTCGGCGCCTTCGCTGGTCTCTCCATGGGGCAGGGCAGTGCTATGTTCCGCCAGGTGAAACACGGCCGCCGTGCCGATGCGCCCACCCAGCCCATCGCGCAACACTACACTGCGCGCAATCGCAGGCACGTCGTGGCCCCTCTTATGCTGCGCGTGAACCAGCGAACCGCGCCCCGGCCTTGGCCCATTGGCCGCCGCAGCGTCCATCTCGTAGTCGCGGCAAATCGTCAGCGCTTCCAACGCTCCAGGGATCGATCGGCCCACCACGTCGCCGCCGCAGAACCCAGTCAGCATCTCCGCCGCCTGGTTCCAGAACACGACCTGGCCGTCCAGGTCAAAGAGCGCGATGCCCTCGGGATAGCTCTCCAGGGCGGCTTCCACCAGTTCCGTGCGATCGGTCATGCAAGTCTCCCCACTTGCTACATCGGCAGACCGCCAGCCAACTTGATCCCATGCTTCCCCGCAACAATGTGGACGCCCTGCGAGCACGAAAGCGCAATGCGCACTCGTTCCCGCTTGAGCTGCGAGTGTATGGGTTAAGTCAGGAAGAACTGAGAATGGAAAGGGAAGAGAGGAAGAGGATCAGACTCCGGACTTGCTGCCAGGCTTGACGGAGTTTCCGGCCTCGGCAAAACCTTTGCGCGGCAGACGCACAATAAATCGCGTATTCCCCGGCCGCGATTCCACATCGATCTTTCCGCCGAACTTCTTTGTCACGATGCGGTGCGCAATCTCCAGCCCCAGCCCCGTCCCCGAGCCCTGCGGCTTGGTGGTAAAGAATGGCTCAAAGATGCGCGGACGCACCTCCGCCGGAATGCCCCCGCCGTGATCCGAGATGCTTACCACCAGCCACTCCGGCTCATTCCACGTGGCAATCTCGATGTGTCCATTCGCGGGCGACGCGTCCGCGGCATTGTCGATCAGGTTGGTCCATACCTGGCTCAGCGCCGAGCCGCGCGTCGCAATCGTCGAGGGGGAAGCACTGAAGCACTTTTCCACCGCGATCTGCTTGATGCGCAGCTTGTGTCCCAAAATCGTCAGCGTGCTCTGCAGGCTGTCATGCACATCCAGTTCCCTGGCGGGTGAGCGTTCGTCGTAGGCAAACTTCTTTACCGCCATCACCAGGTCGGAGATGCGCGAAATGCTCTCCTCAATGGCGCACACCTGCGACACGCTCGAGACCAGGGCTTCCAACCAGTTGAGCGCATTTGAAAATGCGCTGGCCTCAAATTCGTTCCGCGCGCAACTCAATTCATCCTGATCGAAACCGATGGCCACCAGCGCCGGCCCAATTGTGTAAGCGTTGTCTACGCCCGCCGCAGCCAGCCACTCTGACATCCGCTCTTCCGCATCCGACTGCTCCACCGAGCTCATCGCAGGCGCGTGGCAGCCGCGCATCGTGTGCTCCAGCAACCCTTTTACGCAGTCCAGTTGCGCCTGTGTCTTGGGTTGATCGCTGAAACGCAGGCTCAACTGCTGCAGCCGCATCAGGTTTTCGCGCAGTTGCGACGCTGCGCGCTTGGCCGCCGAGCCGGGATTGTGCAACTCGTGCATCAGGCCCGCGGCGAGCGTGCCCAGCGACACCAGTTTCTCGCGATGCAGCGCCTCTACCTGGTACACCTGCATGCGCTGCGCCATATTCGCCAGCACCACCTTGCGCACCGTCGGACAGCAGGCCAGCAGACTCCAGAACGAATCCTCAGTGAACCGCAATAAAACCGTGTCTTCAACGGCGCTGATCAGAAACACTGACTGGGACTTGCCCATCAGTAGCGGAGCTTCGCCAAAGCCCTCTCCGGCCTGCGCCGTCCCTACTTCCGTCAGCGATCCATCCGGCTCTGGACGCTCTGCCCGAATCTTGCCCGTGAGCACCAGCCAGTATGCGAGCTTCGTGTCGCCCGATTCCACCAGGGTGGCGCCAGCCTTCGCGGTGACGCGTTCCACCTGTTCCACGCCATGCAAATCGGCGACGGTGGTCTCCGCAAACAGGGCGGATTCGCGCAGAGCTTCGGCAACTTCGCCGATTGGGATCGATTCGATTTCCAGCGGTTTGTTGCCCTCGTTCATCCCCGTTTCCCTGATTTCCACTCCGCACCCGCTCCCGATCCGCTCATACCCGTCGCCGCTAAAATCCAGCCAGATATTGATGCACAAACTGCACCGCGATTGAGCCCTCGCCCACCGCTGAAGCCACGCGCTTCACTGATCCGTGCCGCACGTCCCCGGCCACAAAAACGCCCGCTACGCTGGACTCAAGCAGGAACGGATCGCGCTGTTCCCGCCACTCCGGCGGCAGTTTACCGTCCGTCCGAAGATCCGGCCCGGCCAGCAAAAAGCCCTTCTCGTCCCGCAAAATCGCCGGCGGGAGCCAATCCGTACGCGGCGCCGCTCCAATAAACACAAACAGCGACGAAGCCGGCACCTGCGTCTCGCCGTCGGGCCCACCCAGCCGCAAAGCTTCCAGGTGCTCCTCGCCCATCGCCTCCAGCACCTGCGTGCCGGGTTTCAACACAATATTGGATGTGTGACCGATCTCATCGATCAAATATTTCGACATGGTGGCCGCAAGGCCTTTGCCGCGTACCAACATCACCACCTTGCGGGCCACTTTGGAGAAGTGCAGGGCGGCCTGCCCGGCGGAGTTGGCGGCGCCCACCATGTACACGTCCTCATCCTTGCAGGCCGCCGCCTCCACCAGCGCCGCGCCGTAATAGATGCCGCGGCCCGTCAGTTGCTCCCCGCCCGGAATGTCGAGCTTGCGATACTGCACCCCCGGCGCCAGCAGCGCCGCGTGGCATGACACCTCGCGCCCGTCGGCCATCTGCACAAATCGGTATTGGCCGTCGATGCGCAGCCCGGTAGCCCTCTGCGTCACAAATTCGGCCCCAAAACGCGTGGCCTGGATGTGCGCGCGCCGCCCCATGTCGGCCCCGGTGATTCCGGCCGGAAAACCGAGATAGTTTTCGATTTTCGACGTCGATCCGGCCTGCCCACCGGGCGCTACCGGCTCCATCACCAGCGTCCGCAGCCCTTCGCTGGCGCCATACACCGCGGCCGCCAAACCCGCGGGTCCGGCTCCCACCACCACCAGGTCATAGAACTCCTGCGTTGCCTTGAGACTGAGCCCCACGCGCCCCGCCAGAATCTCCGGTTCCGGGTCCACCAGTGAGCTGCCGTCAGGAAACAGCACCACCGGCAACTGGTTGGGCTCCAGCTTTCGCTCTTCCAGCAGTTTTTGGGCTTCGTCGCCCGCAATGTCGAGCCAGCGATAGGGCACATGGTTGCTCGATAGGAAACTGCGCACCTTGTGGTCTCGCAGCGACCAGCGGAGACCCACCACGCGCAACCCCTCGAACGCCGGCCGGTAGCCCGCCTTCCAGTCGTCCAGCAGGTCCGTCAGCACCGGGTAGAGCTTCTCCTCCGGAGGATCCCACGGTTTGTTCAGGTAATAGTGAATGCGGGCCGAATTGATGGCCTGGATGGCCGCCTCCGTATCCGCGTAGGCGGTCAGCAGCACTCGGCGCGCTTCGGGATACAGGTCCCGCGATCGCTCCAGAAACTCCACCCCCGCCATTCCCGGCATTCGCTGATCGCTCAGCAGCAGCGCCACAGGTTCCTCGCGAGCCTTTACCTGCGCCAGCGTGTCCAGCGCCGCTTGCCCGCTGGCGGCGCGCATAATCCGGTATTCGGCTCCATAGTGCCGCCGCAGGTCCTGGACCACTGCCTCCAGAACGTATACGTCGTCGTCCACAGCCAGTAAAATCGGCCTCGCCATCCTTCTAGTCTAGGGCCTGTGTCCGCACCCGCAATGTCAACCTCGTCAATTCGTTCCACCTGCCAAACGGAACTACATATCCCTCGCTGGCGGCCGCTCCCAAGCCCTTTCGTGTGCCCTTCCGGTAAACACGCCCTTCCGGGCTTGTTCAATTTTTGGTTTTCCACTAAGCTCGTCACACTGTAAGCTCTTTCATAAGAAACCACCTTCTCGTTGCTCAACGGGGGAATCAAGACGTAACGAAAGGCATGTCCCGGCTTTCCGGGTGTCGCAAATTCAGACACTCGCAGAGTTTTCGTCTCTTTGCCGATAGTTCCCAAAGAGGCAGAAATTCTCTTGCTGAAGTAAAAGGGTGGCATTGGGGACTAGCCGTAACCGGGGCTTTGCTGGCTCCAATGATGCTTTTGCGCAGAGGCGTTGCCGATGAGGCGCACGACATGAACAAGATCATTCTTGCTGATTCCCAGGCTATCTTTCGGGCAGGCACCGCCAAGGTCCTGGCCATGGACGAAGATTTGCGGATCATTGCCCAATGCGCCGATCTCGAGCGCATGATGCACGCCATTACCACTTTCCCGGGCGCCATTGTGCTCTTCGCGGCATCTCTGCGCCCTGACCTGCCAAGCCTGCGCCGAATGCTCGAGTCGGCTGGCAGCCGCGGCATCGTCATCGCTGAAAACAATGAAAACGTTGGCGCCTATCTCCAGCATGGATTTCGCGGAGTCGTATTCCGCAGCGTCAGCGGTTCGTCGCTGGTGGAGTGCGTGCGCCGCGTTGCCGCCGGAGACACCTGGATTCCACCCCAACTGGCACTGGCCAACTCTCCCGAGGACGATATGGTGGGCACCCGCGTCCGCGACCGCCTCACTCCCAAGGAGATGCGCATCGTCGCCCTCATCGTGCAGGGCTGCAAAAACCGCGAGATCGCCCTCCGCCTAAAAACCACTGAACAGGTGATCAAAAACTACCTGCGCTCCATCTACGACAAGACCGGCGTCAGCGATCGGCTGGAACTGGCGCTTTTCACCATCCACCACCGCGTGCTGGCCCAGGCAGCCGCTGAGGTAGGCAGCAAGCTCGAAGCCGAAGAACAAGCCGCGCCCCCAGCGGTCGCCTAAGGAATGCGCGGGGTTTTATAGGCTGCGGAAGAAGCCATCCTTGTGTCAGGTGGCGGCTTTTTGTGCGTTTTTCCGCACAATTCCGACGCTCTTCCTTCTGTAAGTTGCTGATTTTAAAGCACGTGATCGTTGGTATTTGGCGGAGATTATTGCTGTAACCTATTGATTTTATTTAAGTTAAACCAAGAATTGCCAACATTTCGGGAGGGGGGGAGGGGGGTACCCGATCTTCACCTGCTCAGGATTGGGACTTGTCGCTTCCTCTCCATTTACGATTGTGCTCCTGCGGAAGGGTATTTTCTGCAAAGGACTTACGGCAGGGTCAAGGCCGGCTTTTGCGTCCCATTTTGCAGGCGAGCGCCGAAGCTAAAGCTGATCGGAGATTTCGCGGAAGTCCCAGGCCCCGAACTTCCCGGCCAGCCACTCGGCGGCGCGCACGGCGCCCAGCGCAAAGCCGCGGCGGCTGTGCGCGTCGTGTCTCAGCTCCAACACATCGTGCTCGCTGGTCGCGGTCACCACGTGCTCGCCGTTGGCGTCCCCCACGCGGTGCGAAGTCACCGGAATCTCAACGCCCGGCTTCGCCGCCTGAATGATCTCTTTGAGCGTGATCGCCGTTCCCGAAGGGGCATCGAGCTTCGACGTGTGGTGCGTCTCGCTGATGGAGAACTTGTAGCCTTCCAGCTTCGCCAGGTCAGCGGTGAGCCGGAAGAGCTTTTGCACGCCGATGGAGAAGTTGGTGCCGTAGAGAAGCCCGCCTCCGCGTTTCTGGGCCAGCGCCTTCATCTCTTCCACATGGGCGTACCATCCGGTCGTTCCCACCACAATCCGCGCCCCCAGCGACAGTACTGCGCGCATGTTTTCCACCGCGGCGCCGGGAGCGGTAAAGTCGATCACCACATCCACGCCGGCCAGCAAGGGCGCTGTGAGGGCCGACGCGCCGCTGTTCTCGGTGATATCGAGCGCCCGCACGCCGTGGCCGCGTTCGCGAGCCACATCGGCCACCAGGCTCCCGGTTTTTCCTTTACCAAGGACGAGAAAAAGCATGTGTTTCAGCTCCTGACCGCAGCTGCTTTTCGCGCTTCCACATCGAAGATCGTCGGATCGGGATTTTGGAAGAAGGCCGCATGCAGCGAGCGCACCGCCTCGTCCGCATCGTCTTCCTCGATCATGAAGCTCATGTTGATCTCGCTGGCGCCCTGCGAGATCATGCGCACGTTGATGTGGCGAATGGCCGCGAACACCTGCGCCGCCATGCCGTTCTGGCCGCGAATGTCCTCGCCCACCATGCAGATCAGCGCCTTCTTGCCCTCATATTTCACATCGGCCAGCTTGCTCAGGTCGGCTGCAATCGCCGGCAGCTTGTCATTCGAGTCCACGGTCAGCGACACCGACACCTCGCTCGTCGAAACCATGTCCACCGGACACTGATGCTTGTCGAAGATGTCGAAGATGGCCTTCAGATAGCCATGCGTCATCAACATGCGGCTGGCCACTACATCGATGATGCTCAGCTTCTTCTTCACTGCAATCGACTTGAAGGGGCTGCTGCAATGCGGGGCCAGCGAGGTGATTCGCGTGCCGTCGTTGCCGGGGTTGCGGCTGTTGAGCACGAGCACCGGAATGTTCTTCTTGACCGCCGGCAAAATGGTGGCCGGATGCAGCACCTTGGCGCCGAAGTATGCCAGCTCCGCAGCTTCTTCAAAGCTGATCACCTTCACGCGCAACGCATCCGGACACACCCGCGGGTCGCTGGTCATGATGCCATCCACGTCAGTCCAGATCTCGATGGCATCGGCCGCCAGCGCCCCGCCGATCAGGGCGCCGGTAAAGTCCGAGCCGCCGCGGCCGAGCGTGGTGGTAATGCCTGCCTCGTTCGATCCGATGAAGCCGCCCAAAACCGGCACTTTGCCTTCGGCCATCAGGGGCCTCAGCTTCTCATTGGCCAGCTTTTCGATGATGGAATCCTGTGGAATCGCCTTCTGAAACTGCGAATCGGTGATGACAATTTCACGCGCGTCGACATGTACAGCATGAATGCCGCGCTCACAAAACGCCGCGGCAATAATGCGGCTTGAAATGCGCTCGCCGTAGCTCACAATCAGGTCGGAAATGCGCGGCGTCAGTTCCAGAATCGCCGCTAGACCGCGCAGGACCTCGTCCAGTTGATCGAACTTCTGGTCAATCCAGGTGATCAGCGCGGCCGAGCTCTTGGCGTCCTTGATCAGGTCGCAAGCCGTGTCGCGATGGCGCGAGCGGAGGCGCGAACTGATCGCCAATGCGCCGGTCCGATCGCCCAGCGAAGCGGCTCCAGCCGCACGCAGCAACTGGTCAGTCACCTTGGCCATGGCGCTGACCACCACCACGGGGTTCTTGCCCGCGGCGACGCGTCCAGCCACGATGGCTGCGGTACGGCAGATGGCCGCCGGATCCTCCACCGACGTGCCGCCAAACTTCATCACTACCAGGCTCATGCGAGTCTTCCTACCGTACCTCAGGGGCTAAAGCCCCCGTTCATCTTGCCTGACCTATGTGTCGGGGTTGAAACCCCGACCTACCAGCCGTGCCCTTTCAAAACCTGAGTCAACCAGCGGACTAGCCCAGGAGAGCGCTTACTCCGACAACGATGCCGTCTCCAAGCTCAGTCGCCTTTTTTTGCAGCAGCGAGCCGGACTTGTCGGGCGGAGCCGCAGGGTCCAGTTTTCCTAGACTACGCAGCAGTTCAGCGTTCAAAATTGCCGCACCTGCCGCCCCGCGAATGGTGTTGTGCGAGAGCGCTGTAAACTTCCAGTCCAGCAGCCCGCAAGGCCGCAGGCGTCCCACCGTCACCGCCATGCCGCGTCCGCGATTGCGATCCAGCCGCGGCTGTGGCCGGTCTGGCTCCGGAGCCCACTCGACAGGCTGTTCCGGGGCCATCGGGAGGTGCATGAGTTTGAGTGGTTTGAACTCCGCCCACGCCGCCAGAATGTCCTCACGCGTCACCGCACGGCCCAGCTTGTTGCCCAGCTTGATTGACACGCTCTCGGTGTGCCCGTCCTCAACCGCCACGCGATTGCAGTGCGCGCTGATGCGTGCCGCCAGCGGTGTCACGCCGTGACCTTCGAGCTTGCCCAGCAGCTTGAGCGTCTCGGCTTCCATCTTTTCTTCTTCGCTCTTGATGTAGGGAACCACGTTGCCCAGGATGTCCATGGAGGGCACGCCGGGGTAGCCCGCGCCGGAAACCGCCTGCATGGTGGTTACAAAGATTTGCTCGAGACCGAAGCGCTCCTCAAGGGGCTTCAGTGCCATCACCAGCCCGATTGTCGAGCAGTTGGGATTGGTGACCATGTAGCCGCCCGACTCCTTGCGCGAAGGCTGCTCCTCAATCAGGTGCAGATGTTCGGCATTGATCTCTGGAATCACCAGGGGCACGTTCGCGGCCATGCGGTAGGCGCTGGAGTTCGACACCACCGCGCAGCCGGCGTTGGCAAACTTCGGCTCCATTTCGCGCGCAATGTCCGCGTCGAGCGCGGCAAAAATAATCTTGGGCGCGCCCGCTGGATCGGCCGGAGCCACGGTCATCTGCGCAATGCGCTCGGGCAGCGGCGTGTCCAGCCTCCACTTGGCGGCTTCGCCATACTTTTTGCCACTTGACCGGTCACTGGCGGCCAGCCACGCCACCTCAAACCACGGATGGTTCTCAAGAAGCTGAATGAAGCGTTGGCCGACCATTCCAGTCGCGCCCAGGATGCCAATTGGATATTTGGTTTGCATGATAAGTAGACTCTCCAGTGTACAGGAATGCGGGCCTTGTCGGGCAATCGCCCATGGGCAGAGTCGTCAGCTTCACCCTCGTGCGCGCGCCATCCAGCAGCAAGCAATGGGCCTTTCCAAGATGGGCCGCCGGCCACATCACCCAAAAGAAGCAGTTCGGGCTTATAGCACAAGAGGCTAGAATCATCTCCGAATCAAATCTAGAACTGGACACAAGATAGAGTTTGGCCGAGTATGTGCTTCATGCCCTGGGAATGGACGATGCCGCGGATGGTCCGATGCGCCGTTGAACGCCCCCGTGTGCTGTGTCTGTCGCTGGCCGTCCTCCTCTTCAGTTCAATGGTGGGTTTCAGCCCCGTTCCAGCCTCCTCCGAGCCGCCGACCTTGCACTCTGTCAGCCAGATTCGCCACATCAAGGCAGATCAGTCAGGCAAACCCGTCGCGGTCCACGTACACGCCGTCGTCACCTACTTCGATACCGTGGCGCCCAACCTGTTTGTGCAGGATGCCACGGGAGGCGTCTGGGTCGACCTCCGCGGCCTGCACGTCGCACCTCCGCAGCCGGGCCAATTGCTCGATCTCCGCGGAGAGGTGGGCTCGGGTTTCACGCCTTACATCGCCAAACCTGAATGGAAGGTCATCGGTCATTCCCCCTTTCCAAAGCCCATCCGCCTCAGTTATGAACAGGCCGCCACCGGGACCTACGACAGCCAATGGGCTGAGATGGAAGGCATTGTTCGATCCTTCGTTCTACAGGCGGAGGGAAATGTACTGGTCATCGATGTCGCCACACCGACCGGAACATTCAAGGTGCGTGTACCCGACTACAAGGCCCCTTTTCCTCTGCAACTTGTAGACGCGAAAGTGCGATTCCGAGGTGTATGCGGTTCGGCGTTCAATCGGCGCAGCCAGTTGGTCGCGATTCACCTGATGATGCCCGGTTTGGAGAACGAAGCAATCGTTGAACCGGCGCCGGCCGACCCTTTCTCTGTCCCCGTAACACCCATCGGCGATATCGGACGATTCTCCGCGAATCTGTCTGAGATTCATCGCGTCAAGGTGCTGGGAATCGTTACGGAACGCTATCCCGGAAGGGGAGCATTCCTGGTGGATTCCACAGGTGGTGTCTATATGGAGAGTCAGGACGGATCGCCGGTGAAGGCTGGCGACGAAGTGGAAGTCATCGGTTTCCCAGCCGCCGGCAACTACAGCCCGGTCCTGAAGTCCGCCTCCATTCGTCCTACCGGCAAGCACCGGCCCATCGTGCCATTCCCCGTCAATGGCAATGCTGCCCTGAAAGGCGCGTACGACGCTCAACTGGTGACGATTTCGGGTACGGTTGGAGGCATTAACCGCCTTCCGTCCCGGTACTCGCTCCTTCTTCAATCAGAGGATCGAGTTTCTTTCGAGGCGAGTTTCAGCGAGCCAACCCTCGATAGCCAGCCGCCTGCCATCGGCAGCAAGGTCAAGCTCTCAGGTATTTGTTCTGTAAAGACGGATGCGAACGGAAATCCAGCCGCATTTGAAGTTGTTCTGCGCAATCCGGGAGACATGTTGCTCATCTCCTCGCCGCCATGGCTCACCAGTCGTCGTGCCGCGGCCATTCTGGCGCTGCTGGCCTTTCTGACTGCGGCGGTGATTGGTTGGGTCATCATCCTGCGCAAGCGGGTACACACGCAGACAGCCATCATCAAGGCGCGTCTCGAAAAAGAGCTCGATCTCGAAGCCCGCTATCGACGCATGTTTGAGCGGAATCTCACCGGCCTGTATATCGCCGGCACGGATGGAACCATCCTCGATTGCAACAATACCTTCGCCCAGATCCTGGGCTACTCCGACCGGGTGGCGTTGCTGCAACACTGCAATGAGGCGGAGGCGCTTACATCGCAGTTCCACGAGCATCTCTACGACGACACGGAAAGCACCGTCCACCAGATTCTCAACGCTGAACAGAGGTTCCAAAGTCAAGACGGAAGCTGGCGATGGGTGCTTACCAACATCAGGCTCGTCAGCCGCGCTGAAGATTCAAGCAACTCCTTCATCGAGGGTGGCGTCGTCGATATCACTGACCGTAAGGTTGCCGAGGAGCAGATCCAGTTCCTTGCCTATTACGATTCGGTGACCGGCCTGCCCAACCGCACCCTCCTCAAAGATCGCCTTGCCCAGGCACTTGCCGCGGCTCGCCGCCACAAGGAGAAAGTCGCAGTCCTGTTCCTCGATCTCGATCGATTCAAAGACATCAACGACTCGCAGGGCCACTCGTTCGGCGATCTGCTGTTGAAAGAAGTGGCACTGAGACTTAGAAAGTTATCTCGCGAGGAAGATACGGTGGCGCGGATTGGGGGAGACGAATTCATTCTGTTGCTCAATTCTCTGCAGTCGGCAGAGGACGCTTCTCTCTCAGCGGAACGGATATTGCGTGAGATGGAACAGGATTTCGTCATTCAGTCCCATGCCTTCAAAATCGGTTGCAGCATCGGAATCAGCGTCTTTCCCGAACATGGGAGCGATGACGAGACTTTGATCAAGAATGCGGATGCCGCCATGTATAGCGCCAAGGAGAGCGGGCGCCACGCATTCCGCTTCTTTACCGAAGATATGAACGCCGCTCTTGTGGCGCGATTGACGGTGGAGAGTACTCTGAGGCTGGCTCTGGAAAGAAACGAACTCTTTCTCGTCTATCAGCCGCAAATGGAGATAGCGACCGGGACCATCGTTGGCATCGAAGCTCTCCTGCGCTGGCAGCATCCTGACCTGGGCATTGTCTTGCCTGTTATGTTTATTCACGTGGCCGAGAGCAGCGGGCTGATTGTACCCATCGGCGAATGGGTGCTGCGGACCGCATGTGCCCAGGCAGAAAAGTGGCAGGACGCAGGGTTCGATGTACGGTCCATCGCTGTCAATGTGTCGGCAGTACAGTTCAGGCAGGAAGCATTCTGCGAGATGGTCAAATCAGTCCTCAAAGAGACGGGCCTGCAGCCTCAATGCCTGGAACTGGAACTTACAGAAACGGTTCTGCTCTCCAATGCCGGCGTCATCTTCGCGCTGCTGGAGCAGTTGAAAGACATGGGAGTGAAGCTCGCCATCGATGACTTCGGAACCGGCTATTCCAGCCTGAGCTATCTCAGGCAGTTTCCCGTCAGCAAGCTCAAGATTGACCGGTCTTTCATCAAAGATGTGGCCACCAACCCCGATGGCGCGGCCATTGCGGCGGCCATCATTGAAATGGCCAGGGCACTCAGCCTGAAAGTGATCGCGGAAGGCGTTGAGACTGAAGCCCAGATGCGGTTCCTGCAAAAGCACCATTGCGACCAGATTCAGGGCTATTACTTCAGCAGGCCGCTGACCGCGGAGCTTCTTGAACACAAGTTGAAGTTGGAGCCCGCAGTCCTGTAAGGCGGTTCTCGTTCAACCGCGGCGATGCGCCTGCCTTGCAGCTATCCCATTGCGGCCAGCACAGCGTCGGCAAACTGCGTCGTTCCCACCGTGCCGCCCACATCGCGGGTCAGCGACTTGTGCTCGGTGTACACCGTCTCCAGGGCTTTCTGCACCTTGTCTGCCGCGGCGGATTCACCCAAATGCCGCAGCATGAGGAGAGCCGACTGCAACAGGGCCGTGGGATTCGCGACGTCTTTGCCCGCAATGTCAGGAGCCGAGCCGTGCACCGCTTCGAAGATCGCGCAATCCACCCCCAGGTTGGCGCCCGGCACCAGCCCCAACCCGCCCACAAGCCCTGCGCACAGGTCGCTTACGATGTCGCCATAGAGGTTCTCAAGCAGCAGCGTGTCGTATTGGTATGGGTTCATCACCAGTTGCATGCAGGTGTTGTCGATGAGGTGCTCGCCGTATTGCACTTCAGGGAATCCCTGCGCAACCTGGCGCGCGCAGCGCAGAAACAGCCCGTCGGAGAGCTTCATGATGTTGGCTTTGTGAACCGAGTGGATCTTCTTGCGCCCGAGTTTGCGCGCGTACTCAAACGCAAACTTGGCGATACGGGTGGAGCCTTTTTCGGTGATGACCTTGATGCTTTCGACCACGCCCGGCACCACCTCGTGCTCCAGACCCACGTACTCGCCTTCGGTGTTTTCGCGCACGATAATCAAGTCCACGCCGGGCCACTTCGTCACCAGGCCGGGCAGGTTTTTGATGGGGCGGAAATTGGCGAACAGATCGAACTTTTTGCGCAGCGTGACGTTGATGCTTTTAAACCCGCCGCCAATAGGGGTGGTGACGGGCCCCTTTAACGCCACCTTGTTGCGCTCGATGGACTCGTACAGCGCCGTGGGGATGTACTCGCCGAAGATTTCAAAGGCCTCAGCGCCGGCGGCAAACCGCTCCCACTCAAACTTGACGCCCGTCGCCTCAAGAATGCGAACTACCGCCTGCGTCACTTCCGGTCCAATCCCGTCTCCGGGAATCAATGTAACTTTGTGCGTCATAGAGACAGCTCCTAGCTTCTAGCTTCTAGCTTTTCGATCTTCCGCTCAAACTCTCACCTTTTGCCGCTCCCCACGGAGTGGCTGAAAGCTAGAGGCTAGAAGCTGTTTTTTACTTCTTTGCCTTGTTCGTCCGGTGGCTGTCGAGCAGCCCTTCCAACTCTTCCTTGAACTCCCGCACATCCTTGAAGTCCCGATAAACCGACGCGAAGCGAATATAGGCCACCGTGTCCAGTCCCTTCAGGTGGGTCATGATCAGCTCGCCAATCTCGCGTGTCGTGCGCTCGCGCTCCGGAGCATCCACCAGGAACGTCTCCGTCGCATCCACTATGCTCTCCAGCTGGTTCGATGCCACCGGCCGCTTCTCGCACGCACGCAGCAGCCCGCTCAGCACCTTCTGCCGGTCAAACCGCTCGCGCCGTCCGTCCTTCTTCACCACCATGTAGGGAATTTCGTCGATACGTTCGTAGGTGGTGAAACGGCGATTGCAGCGCTCGCACTCCCGTCGCCGCCGGATCGAATCCGCCTCTTTACTCTCGCGCGAGTCTACGACCCGATCTTGCCCAAAGCCGCAATACGGACACTTCATGCTAAGGCGATTCTACGGCATCGATCACCCAGGGCTCAGACATGCGGAACCTAGAGCGGCCTCCCGCACACCACAGAAAATATCGCGCTTAGCGGGCTGCAGGGCACGGCAGGGGGCGCTGTCCCCAGCCCGAATTCTGAATCGAACTGAACCGAGAAACGTTTTGCCGGCTGAATACACTATCTCGACGTAGCTCCCGTAAGCTCGCCGTGTGGTGTGGTTTGTCGGACGATGTCGAGGGGCAAATGCGTTCAAAGTTGCCCCAGATCAAGCGATGGAGGCGCCCGGGGTTGTAAACCTCGGCAAACCGCTATATTGTTGTCACATTGCGGGAATTGACGGCTGCGGGGCTTCCGTAGCCGTCCCCGCCGATTTGTTTCTTCACACGAAATGTAGTCCCGATTGCATCTAACTCACATCGATGAAGTAGGAGATCGGCAAATGGAAAATAAGCCGGCACAAAATATTCAGGACACCTTCCTGAATACCGTTCGCAAGGACAAAACCCCCATCACGATTTATCTGGTCAGCGGAGTCAAGCTCACCGGGAAGATTCGGTCCTTCGACAAGTACTCAGTGCTACTGGAAAACAACAGCCAGGAGCAGTTGATCTTCAAACACGCCATTTCTACCGTGGTGAGCAACCGCAGCGTGCTGCATGGCGAGCATCGTCCCACAGGCATGCACACGGGTCTCGGCCCCGCTCCGGTCGGTGTACCGTCCGCAGGCCCCTCCACGGGGACTGGCGACAGTACGCGAGGAGCTGTCTCGATTGGGAGTTGAACAGAACAGGAGCGGTGACACCGGCGTAAAGCCGGAACGCGCCATCCTGGTGGGAGTGGACATCGCTGTCCGCTCACAGACCGCACAGATCAACCGCGCAGGGGCCGCAGGCGCGAAAGCGGCGTCGCGCCTTGGCGAGGAGCCGGATGAGTCCGCTGAGTCCTCCCAGGCACCTGCCACCAACGCTCGAGCGTATGCCAAAACATCGCCCGGGCTGGACGCCGACGAATCCCTCGCGGAGTTTCGTGAGTTGGTATCCAGCGCCGGCGCCGAAATCGCTGCCGAGATCACCCAGCACCGCTCCCGCCCCGATCCGGCCACCCTCATCGGCTCAGGCAAGGTGGAAGAGATAGCCGGTGTCGCCGCATCCACAGAGGCGGACCTGGTCCTCTTCGACCACGACCTCTCGCCGACGCAACTCCGCAATCTTGAAGCCGCTCTGCCGTGCCGGGTGCTCGATCGCACACAGCTCATCCTCGACATCTTCGCCCGCCATGCCCACACCCGTGAAGGCCAGCTTCAGGTTGAACTCGCGCAGCTTCAATACATGCTTCCGCGACTCAGCGGCCGAGGCAAATCCATGTCGCAGCTTGGTGGCGGCATCGGCACCCGCGGCCCCGGCGAAACCCAGCTTGAGACCGACCGCCGCCAAATCCAGCGCCGCATCGACCAGCTCAAGCTCGATCTCGACTCCGTTCGGCGAGTCCGCCGTCAGCAGCGGCAGCGCCGCGAATCCGTTCCCGTGCCCACCGTGGCGCTGGTGGGCTACACCAACGCCGGCAAAAGCACCCTGTTCAACCGCATCACCGGCGCCCACGTCCTGCAATCGTCGCGCATGTTCGCCACCCTCGACCCCAAACTTCGCGCCATCGAATTGCCCAGCCGCCGCAAGGTCCTGCTGTCTGACACTGTGGGCTTCATCCGCAACTTGCCCCATACGCTCGTCACCAGCTTCCGCGCCACCCTCGAAGAGGTGGAACAAGCCGAGGTGCTGCTCCACATTCGCGACGGCGCCTCCACCTACGGCGACGAGCAAAAGTCCCAGGTGGAGAAGGTTCTCGGCGAGTTGGAGGCCCTGGGCAAGCCGCGCATTGAAGTCCTCAACAAGATCGATCTGTTCGACGACCACGAGCGCGAGGGCCTTGCCGCTCGCTCCCAGGCCGGCCGCGAAGTTCCTGTCTCGGCCCGTACAGGGGAGGGAATTGAGGCACTGCTCCTAGCCATTGACGACGCGCTCCACTCCGACCCCATCATCGAAGCCGAACTGCGCGTGCCGCAGCACGAGGGCGCCGTTCTGGCAGCAGTCGAGGCCGGAATGGTGATTCACAGCCGCGCCTACGATGGCAATCTCGTGCGCCTGACGGTCAGCGGCCCCGCCTCGCTCCTGGGCCGCCTGCGCGCGTTCCGGCCGCGGGAACAATGAGCAACGGACACTAACTTCATAAATTCATCCTGTCAGGCCATCGTCCACACCCCGGCCCGCCGGATGTCCGTGACAAACTATTGCTGTGAGCGAAACCAATCCCACCCGTCCATCGAAAACTGAGCCTTCCATCACCGCGCTCGCCAGTCGAGAAATCTATCGCAATCCGTGGATGCGTCTGCGCGAGGACGAGATTCTCCGCTCGAACGGTGTGAAGGGCATCTATGGCGTTGTCGAAAAAGACGACGCGGCAATCATTCTCCCCATAGATCGGGGCCGTGTGTGGTTGGTGGAACAGTTTCGCTACACCATCCAGGAGCGCGCTATCGAACTGCCCCAGGGCGGCTGGGAGATGGAAGTGGAAGACCCAGAGGAGTTGGCCCGCGGCGAACTGAAGGAAGAGATCGGCATGGACGCCGCTCAGATGACTTACCTTGGCACGCTCTGGATTTCCTATGGCTTCACCCGGCAAAAGCAGCACGTATTTCTGGCCACGGNNTCCACTCCGTGCCCATCGCGGAATTCGAGCAGATGATGCTCGACGGTATCGTTCGCGATAACTGCACCCTTTCCGCATGGGCTCTCTACTTGATGTGGAAGGCGCGACAGTAGCAGCGAATGCCTGGCATCGCGAGTAACGGTGTCGAGATTTTCGGAAGTCTGATTCCCAGAGAGCCGACCTTACGGCCGATCTGCCACAGGAATCCACGGCGAAGGATACACCGGCCCAATGTACTCGGCACGCGGCCGGATGAGGCGGTTGTCATCCAACTGCTCAATCACGTGCGCGGCCCAGCCGGCCATGCGGCTGATGGCAAAGATCGGCGTATACAGGTCGATGTCGATGCCCAGCGTGGCGTAGGTCGAGGCCGAGTAGAAGTCCACGTTTGCGTTGAGCTTCTTGTCCTGGTTGATGTAGAGCTCAATGGCCCGCGACATCTCAAACCACTTCGGTACCCCGGCATCCTTGCCCAACTGCTCGCTCATGCGGCGCAGGTGAGTGGCACGCGGGTCCTCGGTCTTGTACACGCGATGCCCGAAGCCTGAAATCTTCTGCTTGGCCGCGAGCATGTTCCGCACGTATTCCACGGGGTCGGCGCCCGCCTTGTCGATGGTGTGCAGCAGTCGCATGACGCCTTCGTTGGCGCCGCCGTGCAGCGGCCCCTTCAGCGCGCCGATCGCGCCGGTGATCGCGGAGTGAATGTCAGACAGCGTAGCGGCGATCACTCGTGCCGCAAATGTGGAGGCGTTCAACTCATGGTCGGCATGCAGAATCAGCGCAATGTCCAGCGTCCGCGTGGCAGTGTCTGAAGGCTTCACGCCATTCAGCATCCACAAGAAGTTGGCCGCATGGCTCAGCGAGCGGTCGGGCGGCACAATCTTCAGGCCCTTGCGCATCCGGTCGTAGATGGCCACAATCATGGCGATCTGAGCCGTCAGGTTGTACGCCTTGCGCACATTGGCGTCGTGGGAGTTGTCCTTCTCGTCCGCGTCATAAAAGCTCAGCGCCGACACCGCCGTCCGCAGCACTTCCATCGGCGTGGCCGAGGTGGGAAAGTTGCGCAGCATGTCCACAATGCGCTGATCGAGGGAACGTGCCAGCGCCAACTGCGCTTGAAATTCGCGCAGCGCGAATTGGTTGGGCAGGCGCCCGTTCCACAGCAGGTAAGTGGTCTCTTCGAAGGTCGAATTGTCGGCCAACTCGTGAATATCGATCCCGCGGTAGGCCAGTACGCCCGCCTCGCCGTCGATGAAGCAAACCCCGGAGTTCGCCGCAACAATGCCTTCCAGACCCTTACCAACAACAGCAGTGGACATATCCCTCGGATCTCCCCTATGAATGATAATTTGGTGGCTGCGGCGGCTGTTCCGGACAATGAGTAAAGGCCCGGCGCCAAAAATGGATCAAAGCTCTTTATAACGTAGCAGTTCTATCCTTGTCACGGCGAGGGCCCGCCCCATCTGCGCCGATCGCGTGCGGCATGCTCGCAAGTTCCTCGCGAAAAGGGTTTTTGGCACAGATCGATTTCTTTCTATAATCTGTAGTTTCCATCGGAAATGCGGCGGCGACGTGCCCAGAACGCACGTTTTTTGCCGCGCCAGAGTGATTCCGAGAGGAAAAATCCTTCGCCCCAGACGCTAAAAAGGGGTCGAGGACGCCCACAGGAACGCGGTCGGGGACGGCCGCCAAGGAGAAGAAAAGCAGATCATGAGCGAATTCGAAAATACCCCCAGAACGTATTCCGGCGCACTGCTGGCAGCCATTGCCGTAGCAATTTTATGCGCGGCAGGCAGCCTGATCTGGATCTACAGCCTCAGCGGCCGGTTGTCCCACGACGAAGTTTCGCTGACGGATGCCAACCAGCAGAACGTGAAGCTGGCGGCCCAATTGCGCGAAACCGACGCCCGGCTCAAGGTAACCACGGAGGAACTGGGCAAGTCCCTGGGGTTGACGCAGAAGCAGATGGACGCCCGCGCCGAACAGATCATTGCCCGTGAGCAGGTGGAAACCAAGCGCCTCGAGACCGCCCAGAAGCAAACTGCCCAGCAGGTAAGCGCCGTCTCCAGCGAAGTTTCCAACGTCAAGACCGATGTGGGCGGTGTCAAGACCGATGTGGCCAAGACCCAGAGCGACCTGGCCAGCGCGGTGACCCAGCTGCAATCCATGCGCGGCGATATGGGCCAGCAGAGCGGCCTCATCGCACGCAATCACGACGAACTGGAACTGCTGAAGCACCGCGGCGACCGCAACTACTACGAGTTCTCACTCGACAAGAACGAGAAGAAGCCCGTGGGTACAGTCAGCCTGGAGCTGAAGAAGACCGATGGCAAGAAGAACAAGTTCACGCTGATCGTCTACGCCGACGATAAGAAATACGAAAAGAAGGATCGCAACGTGAACGAGCCCTTGCAGTTCTATAGCGGCAAAGACCCCGCGCTCTGTGAGATCGTGGTGAACGCCATCAACTCAAAGAACCAGGTTGCCGGCTATCTTTCCACTCCCAAGGGCTCGCCGGCTCCGCCTACCGGTCACTAACAGGCGTGGTGGGCGTGAGCTTCAAGTCAGGCAGGTAGCGGAAGCTGATATCGAACTCCAGGCCCTTGCGTCCATCCCATTGAGACTTGTCTATACGGAAGGCGGAAACAAAATCGCCTTCCAGGGTCTCGCCGGCCGGGATGGTGGCGTCGGTGACAATCGGCTTTCCGTGCAGCGAAGCCAGCTCAGGATAGGCGACGAAAATCCGCTCGTAATCGGCGGGAATGGCCGCATAGCTGGTGTGAATGCCATCGGCCAGCGTGAGATTGCTCATAATCTGCCGCACAAAAAGCGGCTGCTTGCTCTGGTTATGCAGCCTCACGTGGGCGAACACCAGCACCTGGTCGAAGTGCTCCTTCGGCATGGCCACGCCATTTGCGTCCACTCCCGATGTCTCCCTGTGCATCAAGTGAGAGACCACGCTCACCACTTGGCCGGTGGCGGCAGGCGGCTTTTCTTCCGTCACCACATAGATGGCCACCGCGACGGTCGCGATTATGGCGGCGATCACCGTGGGCCAGATCAGGTGGCTCGAGCCTCTGGTCAATTCCTCGCCTCGGGCGGCGTCGTCCAATACCGGAGAATCCTGCTGCAAGAGACTCATAGCGCCCTTATCATAGTCCGACCGATCCCGAATTAGCGATGAGAACCATCCGCTTCAGCCTAAATATTCGCCGGGTGTGCCCGCGAACGGCTTTACTCGTGACACAAAGGCATAAAAGAGGGGCGCGGCCTTAGCCGCCGAGGGAATCCCGGTTTCGGGAATGAGCCTAAACATGCTGCGAAAAAACTTCTTTTGGATCAAGGGTAAGGGCTTCAGCCGCAGGGTGAATCAGGCAGAACGAGCGGGGCTCCAGCACCTGAGAAACCATTCTTTGAGCCACTCACGCTCAAACCCGCGGCCGCAGCGCCGCCAGAAACTCCTCCGGCTGCAGCGTGTTCAGCACGTCTTTCGGCTCCAGCCATGCCCGCCGCAACTGGCAAAGTCCATAGCTCATCTTGCCCAGGTGTCGCGTGTCGTGCGCATCGGTGTTGATCACGATCCTGCAGCCTGATTTCTTGGCCAGCCGCAGATCGCGGTCGCAGAGGTCCAGCCGCTCAGGAGCCGCATTGTGCTCCATCGCCACTCCCAACTCCGCCGCGCGCCGCAGTACTGCACCCATGTCCAGGGCAAAGGGTTCGCGCCGCAGGATCAGCCGCCCCGTTGGATGCCCCAATATGCGCACGTTGGGATTCTCGACGGCCCGCAACACACGCGCCGTCATCTCATCGCGGCTCTGGTCAAAGCGGCTGTGAACACTGGCGATCACCACGTCCATCTGCGCCAGCACCTCGTTGTCCAAGTCCAGCGCTCCATCGGCGAGGATGTCCACCTCGATGCCGGTAAAGATGCGAATCCTGCCCTCCATCTCCTTGTCCACTTCGCGAATGCGCACCAAGTGTTCCAGCGCGCGCTTCTCATCCAGCCCGTTGGTCATGGCCAGGTTTTTGGAGTGGTCAGTGATGGCAATGTACTGGTAGCCGACCTTCAGGGCCGCGTCGGCCATTTCGCGAATGCTGTTCCGCCCATCCGTGGCGTGGGTATGCATGTGCACATCCCCGCGCAGATCGGCCTCTTCGATCAGGTGCGGCAGCGTGTGGTTGGCGGCCGCCTCAATCTCGCCCAGGTTCTCGCGCAGTTCGGGCGCCATCCAGTCCATCGTCAGCGCCGCATAGATCTCTTCCTCGGTAGCCGCCGCCACGGTGGTTCCATCGTCCAGCCGCGCCAGCGCCCACTCGCTCAGCGTGTAGCCCATCTTCAGCGCCCGCTGCCGCAGCGACACATTGTGCGCCTTCGATCCCGTAAAGTATTGCAGCGCCGCACCATACGACGCCGAGGGAAGCAGCCGCACGTCCACCTGCATTCCATCGATCAGGTGAAAGCTTACCTTGTTTTCGCCCTTCACGATCAGGTCGTGAATGCCCGGATAGGCGGCCACATGCTCCACCGCGGCAGCGGTCTGCTCGGGCGCGCACGCAGGCCCCGTCACCAGCAGGTCCAGGTCGCCCGCGGTTTCGCGCCCGCGGCGCAACGATCCGGCCGGCGTCACCTTCTCCACGCCCGGAAACTCCAACAGGTAAAGCTCCAGCCGATCCGCCGCTTCCTGCGCCTGGTCAATGCGATAGCGCCCCGAGCTGCGCCGATAATCCTCGATCCCTTTGCGCAACTTATCCAACTGCTTCTGGCCCATGCGCGGCAACCCTGCCAGGCGGCCGCCATCGATTGCCTCGGCGAGCTGATCGATGCTGCTAATCTGCGCCGCCGACCAGAACAGCGCCACCGTCTTCGGCCCCATGCCGGGCAGCTTCATCAGCTCCAGCAGGCTGCTGCCATACTTCGCCAGCAACTCCTCGCGCAAGGGCAGCGTCCCCGTCCCCGCGATGGCCTTCAGGTTGGCCGCCATGCTCTTGCCGATCCCTGGAATCTCCAGCAGCCGTGCCGTGTCGTCCGCGACCGCCGTCAGGTCCACCGTGGTCTGCTCCACGGCCTCCGCGGCGCGACGATAACTGCGGATCCGAAAACTGTCTGCTCCGTCGATCTCCAGCAGATCGGCGGTCTGCTCCAGCAGCCGGGCCATAGTGACGTTGTCCATCGGTAGTTGCTCCGCGATCAGTATCGGCCAGCGCGCCGATTAGAGTAAATGGGCGCCAAGCCTTGCCTCGCCCTACCCACACCCTCAAATACAAAAGCCTTCAAGGCCCGAAGGCCTTGAAGGCTTTATGGATGGCGTTCGGTCTCAAGCGGTTTACCGGGAGGCGCAACTCCGCTGTTCCACTTGAGGTGGTTTCCCGCTCTGCCTGTCAGCCCTGGACTTCAGGCTGCGTTGTGGGCGTCATGGGCGGCATCTCTTAGCCGGATCACCGCTTCGGCTTGGGGCCCCTTCTGACCTTGGGCGATGTCGAACTCCACATCATCACCCTCTTTCAGAGTTTTATAGCCGTCCAGTTGAATTGCCGAGTAGTGGACGAACACATCCGGCCCGTCTTCACGTCCGATGAATCCGTAGCCCTTGGCATTGTTGAACCACTTGACCTTCCCTTTGTACTGAGCCACAGGCTCCCGCCTTCCTTGCATCGTCAGAAGTACGCAGCGCACGAAGATCGGATGGGGAATCGTGCGCCGCTACTAAGGTATGACGTGCAAACCGAGATAAAGGTTGATTCGGATATCCACCGCGGAGTTCACAACGTGAGACGTCTCGAGTGCCCTCGAAGTTGCGGTGTTCGAGCGCTAAGACCCCTGTGCCAAGCTATTTCCCGTGCCTGCGGTCCAGTTTGCGCGCGTAAAGCATCACGCTCGATATCGTCTTTCCGTCCACAATGCCGCCCCTCTCAATGGTCTTAAGCACCTCAGACATCTTGACAAGCCGCAATTCGATTTGCTCGTCTTCTTCGGGATGAGCGTCACCGGGCATCAACCCTTCCGCGACAAAAACAGCCATCGTCTCGCCCATAAATCCGGGGCTCGCGTAGTACTCCATCAGCGGTTTCCATTTCTTTGCGCGGTATCCGGTCTCCTCTTCCAGTTCACGCTGCGCGCCCGCCACCGCCTCTTCGCCGGCATCGAGCTTGCCCGCCGGAAGCTCCCATAGATACTGGCCCGCGGCGTGACGGTATTGCCGTTCCATCACAATCCACGGGTCTTTCTTGCTCTTCGAGTTGTCCACCGCCAAAATCACTACGCTGCCGTTGTGGCGCACCACGTCCCGGACTCGCTCCGTGCCCCCCGGCTCAATAATCCGGTCCTGCGTCACGCGAAACAGCGGTCCCTGGTACACCACCTTAGAACTCAGCACCTGTGCGGACTCAGTCGAAGCCGCTCCAGTCTTCTTCCCATTGCCGGTCTTCAGGCTCTTGCGCCTGTCGAGCTTCGCTTTTTCTGGCTTGGTTGCAGCGGATTTCTTTACTTTGTCGACTTTTGTGACTTGAACTTTCTTCAGCATCCTGGTTTTCTCTCCTCAACTGCGCAGTCAAAAACGAGTATACCCACATGCCCCGGCGGACTCGTGCATCGATTGACCTCGGCGTGGCATCCTTAACAGAGCCGAACTCCAATCGACTGCGCTCTGAGGTCGTGAGGAAATCGAACCCGAAAGTGATCACGTTGCCAACCGCAGACTGTTATCCCATTACCGTGGCTCCGCGTCTGAGCCGGTTGTTTCTGGACTACTGTGCCGGCGTATCTGCCGCGCAACCGTTTTATGCCGCTGTGCCACCTGACTCCGGCTGGCAGATGCGGCCTCCCGTTCCCGCCCACTGGCCTGAGGTCGTCTCGCTCCTTGCAGAACAGAATCTCTCCTCCAGCGCAGCTCCCGCATTGCAGGCGCTCCGCCACGGCGCCGGAACCGTAGTCACCGGCCAGCAGGTTGGGCTCTTCGGCGGCCCGCTGTTCACCCCCTTCAAGGCAGCCACGGCCATTGCTCGCGCTCGCCAGGCCACCGCCGCCGGCAGTCCCCACGCCGCCATCTTCTGGCTGGCCAGTGAAGACCACGACTTCGCCGAAATCAATCACGTCGTGTTCCCCGCCCGCCGCGAATTGCGCAAGCTGGTCTACACCACAATGCCCGGGTCTGCAGTCCCCGTCGGCAGCATCGTTCTCGACGACACCATCACTCCACTTGTCGATCAGGCTTGGGAGCTTCTCGGCTACTCCGATGCCATGGAAGCCCTCGCAGCCGCCTACAAGCCGGGCCGCACGTTCGCCCAGGCCTTTGCCGAGTTCTACTCCCGCGTTTTTGCCGCACAGGGGCTGCTCGTGCTCGATGCCGGCGGCCGCGAAGCCCACCGCATCGGCGCCCCCGTCCTGCGCGCGGCCCTCGAGCGCGCGGACGAGTTCCACGCCGCCCTCAACGACCGCAATCGCGCCCTCGAAGCTGCGGGGTATCACGCCCAGGTGGCCGTCACTGCGGAATCCAGCCTGCTCTTCCTCATCGATCTCCGCAGCGGAGCGCGCGTGGCCCTGAAGCGTCTCCCAGAGACTGCGACAGAGCCGAATGGCTTGTGGCGGGCCGGCCGCGAAAAGTATTCAACCGCCGACCTCGTCGGCATTCTCGCCTCCGAACCCGAGCGCATTTCTCCTTCCGCCCTCCTGCGCCCCGTTTTTCAGGACTTCCTTCTGTCCACGTCGCTCACCATCGGCGGTCCCGCGGAGGTGGCCTACTTCGCGCAGTCAGCCGTGCTCTTCGACCGGATTCTCGACCATCTGACACCGGTCCAGCCGCGTTTCTCAGCCACCCTGGTGGAACCGGCCATCGCAGACCTCCTGCGCAAACACGAACTCACCCTCGAACGCGTATTTACAGAAACTCCGGACTCCCGGGCGCAGCTTCTGGCTGCCCGCGACCTGCCGGTCGAGGGCAAGCGCAAGCTATCCGCCGCCGGTACCGCGCTCGATGCCGAACTCTCCACTCTCCTGGAATGGATGTACACGCTTGACTCCGGCCTCGGCCGCTCCGCGGACACAGCCGCCAGCAAAATGCGCTACCAGATGAACCGCCTCCGACGCCTCGCCGCCAACTTCCAGTTGCAGCGCGAAGACTCCCTGCGACGGCACGCCGATGCCATCACCCAGTCGCTCTACCCCGGTGGAGCACTGCAGGAGCGCGTCCATGGCGCCGCATGGTACTTCGCGCGCCACGGCTTCGAGTTGGCAGAGGAACTCGTCACGCAGGCCGCCGGAACCTGTCCGGGCCACACCGCCGTCTGGCTGTAGTATGCCGTCCCAAAAGTAAATTGAAAAAGTCGCCGGACGGAAACGCAGATCCTTCGACTCCATTTGGCGCAAAAAGAGCGCCGAATTCCGCTCAGCGACTGTCTGGAATGTCA
>PLXP01000152.1 GCA_003151435.1 Acidobacteriaceae bacterium | reverse complement strand
GTGTTCATGAATAATGCAGGCTAAGCCAGACTTACCTGGAGTTTGCGCAGGATGGGCGAACTGTGACCGCGACGGGTTTGCGCAAGCCGCAATGCGACGTGTATCGCGAGTTGCTGGCGGAGCGAATGAAGCAGCATTGACGTGGCGGGTTACTCTAGAACCAATCGTGGGCTTTTCTCACACCATCGGCAACACCCGTTACGGGTTCAGCGACTTGCGCGAATTGCTGGCCAAAGCCACGCCCTTGCGCAGCGGGGACATGCTGGCTGGTCTGGCGGCGCACTCGGCAGAGGAGCGCGCGGCTGCGCAGTGTGCCCTTGCCGATTTGCCGCTCGCGCATTTTCTGTCGGAGCAGGTGATTCCCTACGAACGAGATGAAGTGACGCGGCTGATCGTGGACACGCACGATGCGGACGCGTTTTCTCCCGTGCAATCCCTTACCGTGGGCGAGCTGCGCGATTGGCTGCTCTCCGACGAAGCGACCGGGGAACGGCTGGCCGCGCTGGCGCCGGGTGTTACGCCCGAGATGGCAGCGGCAGTGAGCAAACTGATGCGCGTACAGGACCTGGTTGCCACCGCAACGAAGATTCGCGTGGTGACGCGCTTCCGCACCACGGTCGGGCTGCCGGGCCGGCTGAGCGCGCGTCTTCAGCCGAACCATCCCACGGACAACGCGGCGGGCATCGCGGCATCGATTCTGGATGGCCTTCTGCTCGGCTCCGGTGACGCCGTGATCGGAATCAATCCCGCAGGCGACGATGTGGCCGGCACCACGCGATTGCTGCGCATGATCGATGCCCTCCGCCAGCGGTTCCATATCCCGGCACAAAGCTGCGTTCTCGCTCACGTAACCACGCAAATTGCGGCGCTGGAGGCAGGCGCGCCCGTGGACCTGATTTTTCAATCCATCGCGGGAACCGAAGCGGCCAACCGCAGTTTTGGGGTGAACCTGGCACTGCTGACTGAGGCGAACGAAGCCGGCAAGGCGCTGCGGCGCGGCGCGGTCTGCGCGGACGGTCAACTCGGCGACAACATCCTGTATTTCGAGACCGGGCAGGGCTCGGCGCTTTCGGCCAACGCACATCACGGCGTGGACCAGCAGACTATTGAGGCTCGCGCGTACGCCGTGGCAAGGCATTTTAGACCCATGCTGGTGAACACGGTGGTGGGCTTTATCGGGCCGGAGTATTTGTACGACGGCAAGCAGATTACGCGTGCGGGGCTTGAGGATCACTTCTGCGGCAAGTTGCTGGGCCTGCCGATGGGCTGCGACGTGTGCTACACCAACCACGCGGAGGCCGACCAGGACGACATGGACGTGCTGATGACGCTGCTGGGCGTGGCGGGCGTGAACTACATCATGGGGGTGCCGGGCGCCGACGACGTGATGCTGCACTATCAGAGCACCAGTTTCCACGATGCGCTCTATCTCCGCCGGGTGCTGGGTCTGCGACCGGCGCCGGAATTCGAAGCGTGGCTGGCGGGCGACGAGTTCGGCCGGCTTGCGCTCGAGGCCAACCATCCCGAAAGGCTGCTGCCGGGATGAACAAGCCGACGCGCTTTCCCATCGAATTGCCACTGGAGTTGGGCGCACGCCTTCGCGCGTTTACGCCTGCCCGGGTGGGGCTGGGCCGAACCGGGGTGAGCCAGCAGACGCGCGACATTCTTAGATTCCAGATTTCCCACGCGCAGGCACGCGACGCTGTCCACGGGCGGCTGGAGGCAGCCACGCTGGTGGCAACAATCTCCGACATCGAGGGGGCGCTCAAGGGCGGGCCGGTGCTTCGTCTGCACTCGGCCGCACCCGATCGTACCACCTACCTGCAGCGGCCCGACCTGGGCCGGATGCTCGATGAAGACAGCCGCCAATGTCTGGCGCAAATTGTGCCGGTAACCTGCGAGCTGGCGCTGATTGTTGCCGACGGGCTGTCTGCGTTGGCGGTGGAGCGGCACGTCCCGGCGCTCCTGGAACAATTGCTGCCGCGCCTGGCTGCGCCATCGATGGCCCCCATCTGCGTGGTTGAGCAGGGCCGGGTGGCAATTGGCGACGAGATCGGCAGCGCGTTCAGGGCCAGGCTTTCCGTGGTCTTGATTGGCGAGCGGCCGGGGCTCAGTTCGCCCGACTCGCTGGGCGCATACATCACCTGGCACCCGCGCCCTGGGCGCACGGATGCCGAGCGCAACTGCATCTCGAACATCCGCGCAGAGGGCATCGGTTACGAGGAAGCCGCTGAACAATTGAGCCGCTGCCTGACGGCTGCGCAGGCGCGGCAACTCACCGGGGTGGCGCTGAACGATGGCCGCCGGCAGCTCAACCCAGGCTGAAACAGTCAGCTGACCGGGCCAAAAGAAATACCGGTGTTCCACACTCAATTCGAGATGCGGAACACCGGTATTGTGTTTCGAAGCGAGCTTTAGAACTTGACCGAGGCGGCGCGGGGAGAGACTCCGCTGATTTCGGCAGCGCGGGCTTCAGCGTAGGCAGCGGCGCCCAGCACGGCGGCGCGGCTCTCAAGAATGACCCGGACGGGCATGTTGATGAGCAACTGGCTGAGCCGGCCCTTGTCGGTAAAGGCCTTCATGAAGGTGCCGTCCTTGAGCTTTTCAAGGATGCGTGGCGCGATGCCGCCGCCGATGTAGAGTCCACCGACCGACAGGATCTTGAGGGCCAGGTTACCGGCTTCCGCGCCGTACGCCGACACGAACATATCCAGCGTCTTCTCGCAGATTTCGCTCTTGCCTGCCAGCGCCATCTCGGTGATGACCGCGTTGGCATCGTGGGCTTCGGCGATCTTCTCGGCCAGCCAAGCCGGCTCTTCAACGCCGCGCACTTCGCGCAGGAACTCGTAGATGCCGGTCATGCCCATGCCGCTGATGACGCGCTCAAAGCTGATGCGCCCGTTGTACTTCTGCTTGAGAAAGCGCAGCAGGTCGATTTCGTCTTCGTTGCGCGGGGCGTAGTCAGCGTGGCCGCCCTCAGAGGGGTACGGCACATGAATGCGGCCGTTCCAGGTGAGCAGGCCCTCGCCCAGGCCGGTGCCCGCGGCGATGAGCGCACGGTTGCCGATCTGGCCGGGGTCGCCCTCGCTGAGGGTGTAGACCTGGTCAGCCGTCAGCTCGGCGATGCCGTAGCCGTTGGCCTCAAGGTCGTTGATCAGGAAGACGTGTTGAATGCCGAGGCTGGTGGCCAGTTCGCGGCTATCCAGCGTCCAGGGCAGGTTGGTGAGCCGCAGCCGTCCGTCGCGGACCGGTCCTGGCACGCCAAAGCACGCCGCAGTCGCTTTATCGGCGCCCAGAAACTCTTTTACGATGGTTTCAAGGCCCGAATATTCCTTGGCCGCATACCGCTCTTCGCGGGTGTATTTCAGTTTTCCATTGGAAAAGTCATACAGCGCCAGGTGTACCTTGGTGCCGCCTACATCGCCCGCCAGAATCATCTTTCTCTCTCCAAAACCCCGCAGCCTTCCCCATCTGTGCCAGGCAAAAGCGATGCAGCGGCCTCATCCAGAAACAGTGTGAGTATACCGCTTGAGGGCAATATCAGTTGACTGGGCAGGCGTTCAGGATCGCGTGGCCCAGTGAAAACCTCCCGAACAACCGCCGCCTTATCTTCACCGGCGATGAGGAAGAACACCGACCTGGCGTGGTTGATCACGGGCCAGGTGAGGGTGATCCTCCAGGTGTCCTTTTGCGGCACATGGTTGGCGGTGACCAGCCGGTCCATCTCGTGGATGGCGGCGGTATGCGGAAACAGAGAGGCGGTGTGCCCATCATCGCCCATGCCCAAAGCGATGAGGTCGAAACGGGGGCTTTCGGCACCCTCCAGCCGGAAGCTATTGCGCAGTTCCGATTCGTAGCGGGACGCGGCCACGTCCGGCTCCAGTTCACCCTCCATGCGGTGAACCTGGCCTGGATGGAGCGGCACGTGATCGAGCAGGGTCTCGCGGGTCATGTGGTAGTTGCTGTCGGGGTGGTCGGGGGGCACGGTGCGCTCATCGACCCAGTAAAGATCGAGCTTGTCCCAGGGCATGCGCGCGCGCCAGGGCTGGTCGGGGTCGGCCAGTAGCTGAAAAGCCGCCTTGGGCGTGGAACCGCCGCTGATGGCGATACGCGCCTGCCCCTGCGCGGCCACCGCTTCGCCCACCATTTCCACCAAATACTGCGCCGCCCGGCGCGCCAGCGATGCCGCATCCGGTTCCACGTAGTATTTAACCCGTAGCTTTCTGGGCATGCAGTCGAATCCTCTTATCACTAAGTTACACGCAAGGCGTGCAAAAGCCATTGGCTCGATCGTCGACGCAGGATGCTGTTTAGCGGGTTCAATGCTTACCGGCCCTCGGATTCCGGCTTCTCAAGAGGCCGGTCGCCGCGGCCTTTTTGGTATCTTCGCATGGCGCAGGGTCTACTTTGCCGCACTCTTGGTGCGTTCGATGGTGCCGTCGGGGTGGATGACGAAGGTGCGGTCGCCGGCACCCACGTACTCGGGCANNGCACCCGGTTTGAACTGCGTGTCGAGAACGGTCTTGTGCAACTGCCGCTTTTCAACGATGTGCGTGCCATCCGTGGAGACGGTGTAGCGAACGTCTCCGCCCAAGGGCCAGACGCCTTCCTTGGTCTGCCCGGGATAGAAATAGACATACAGATTGCCGCCGGCAGCGGGAAGGATGGCGCTGTTGTAGGGGCGCTTCGGAACGCCAAAGTCGGCCGTCGCAAGTTCGAGAGCTTTCTCTTTCGCGACGAGATCGGGTTTGGCCTCGATTGGCTTTGTGAACTTGAGGGCCACAAACTTCCCCTGGTGGTCCGACTCCTTGGCTTCATAGACCACAAACATGTGGTCATGGGCCTCGTTCCATTTTGGAAACACGACTCTCCAGCCGGTTTCCGACTTGGTGCAAATGTAATGAGTGAGGCCCTTGGCATCGGGTTTGAGCGCAAAGAACGCGTCGGTTCCGTGCCACGCAGCCTGATCGTAGGCGTACAGGTCGCGGCCNNCCGATCGCGCCGACAGCCGGGGCGACAAGACACACCGCGATCAACACCGAGAATCGCTTCACCGCAAACCCCACTTCGAACGCCAAGCTGAATGAATCGAATTTGAGACGAGTTTACTATGAAAACTTTGACGCGCGATTGACTGAAGACAGGTAGCGGGGTGGGGGAAACTCTGAAATAGCATCCTCAATTTCATTGGCTGGACGGACGCCACGCGTAGCCGACATTCCCTCGGGGGCTAAAGCCCCACCCTTTATTTTGAAGCATTTGCGGCACGACTAAAGTCGTGCCCTTTCAAAACATAGACGAGCCAGGTTTGTGGTCTCCCACCCTTGCCGCAAAAAACGCGGCAAGGATGGGGCACCCGGCTGATGGTGGGGCAACCGGCGCCGCTCTTTCAAAACAGTTAAAAGACCATCTGTGTGGCGGGCAACCCTAGCGGCTGGTTACTTGCCCAGGTAGACGCGGTACTGCTGCTCGAGGATACCGGCGGCGCGGGCCAGCACCAGCTTGGACAGATTGTATTGATAGAGGCTCTCGACGAAATTGCTTTGCGCGTTGGCCAGCGTGGCCTGTGCGGTGACCAGGGGCAGATTGTCGTCGACCCCGGCGTTGACGCGATCGGTTTCGTCGGCGAGGGCGCGGGTGGCCAATTCGACGTTGGAGCGCGCCACCTCGACCAGCCTGGCGGAGGCAGACACATCGAGGAGCGCTGAACGCACCTGCTGGTCGATGCGCCCGCGAAGGTCGGTGAGCTGGCTGGTTGCGGCGTCCAACTGAGCCTGCGAGGACTCAACGTCGCCCCTGAGCCGGGCTTCGCGGAATATCGGCACGCTCAAGGTTCCCATGGCAACGAACGTTCCATGCGAGCCCACGCCCCCGACATCGGTGATGCCGTAGTTGCCATTGAAGCTGAGGGTGGGCAAGCGCTGGCTGCGATAGGCGCCATGGACGGCCTTGAGCTCGACCAACTGGTTTTGCAGGTTCTGGTAGTCCTGGCGGTTCTTGTAGGCGACCGCACGTACCTCTTCGGGAGTGTCGGCAGCCAGTTCGCCGTAAGGCGCGCGATCGGTGAGCACCACCTTCTGGCCGGGATCGACGCCGATCTCGCGCTTGAGCAGGATGAGGTCTTTCTCGAAGGTGGCCTGGGCGGAGATGAGCGCCTGCTGCTGGGCCTGCAACTGGACGCGGGCGCGGAGTTCGTCGAGGTTTGAAGCTGTACCAGCCGCGTGTTCTTCATGCGCATGGTTCAACTGCACCTGGTCGGACTGCAACAAAGACTGTGCATTTTCAACCTCGCTGGCCGCCGCAATGGCGTGCAGATAGGCGGAGGCCACCTGCTGCACCACTTCGCCGCGGGCCGACATCCTGCCAAAGTAGGCCGCCCTGGTGGCCGCACCGGCAGCGCGCCAACCGGCGATCACCGGGCCCGAAAAGAGGATCTGGTTGAAGTGCAGTTGGCCTTCGGTGAGGGTGTCGTGGGTGATGAACGAGAAACCCGCAGGCATGCCGCCTGGAAAGAGCTTGGCAAACTGGCCGATCAGTCCCGGCCCAAAGCCCTGGGCGGCCAGGTTGTGCTGATAAAAGCCGCTATCGGCCGTGAGTGTGATGGTGGGAAGGAACTGCTGCAGGGCTTGCAGTTTTTGTCCCTGGATGGCCTTTTCGGCGTTCTCAGCCTCTTTGAGGCCGAGGTTGTTCTCAAGTCCGCGGCGCACGGCGTCGTCGAGCGAAAGCTGAAGGGCCCCATCGGTGACCGGGTGAGCGGTGACGCTGCCATAGAAGGGATTGGCGGCGGAAGTGGGATTGCCCTGCGCGCGCAGCGGAACTCCTCCCGCACAGAGGATGAGAAGGACGGGGACGGCAAGGGAAAATATCCTACAAGGGACCGGCACCTTCTCCCGCCGGAAGGCAGAATGTCTCGTTCGAGTCACTAACATCATTCTCTCAGATGAGCCATACCGCGGTTAAGGTTCTGGAGCTTGGGGAAAAAAGCGTGACGGGAGGGATGTCCCGGCATGATGGACTGGAAACGGGAAACGGGCGGTCGAGGTTGGTGGGCTCCCATGTCTCCTAAGCAACTTCCTGTAAGTTGTTTAGAATCATCCACCGGCCTATGCCGGTTTCCTGCTCAAAATCGAGACATGGGCCACCCGCCACCTTTCGACGGAACATCTCAGTATTGAAGGCCGCCCAGGTCCGAGAAACCGGACCTGGGGCCTCCAATTAGTTGGTTGTGGTTGATAGGAAGGGCCTATTCCTCCTCTTCGTCCACGGGGCGTTTGGCGTTGGCGAGGATTTTGTCGGCGACCAGTTGAGGGACGATGTCGTAGTGGTCCATTTCCATGCGGTAACTGCCTTTGCCCTGAGTCATGGATGTTAGTAGTGTGCCGTACGTCAGCATTTCGGCCATGGGGACCTGGGCGTTGATGACTGTCGTCCTACCTTTTGACTCCATTCCTTGAACGCGCCCACGGCGGCTGTTGAGGTCGCCCATGAGGGTTCCGGCGAACTCGTCGGGGGCCTCGATTTCGACCTTCATGATGGGCTCGAGCAGGCACGGCCTGGCCAGTTCCATGCACTTGCGGAAGGCGATGCGGCCGGCCATCTTGAACGACATTTCGTTGGAGTCGACGTCGT
>PLXP01000266.1 GCA_003151435.1 Acidobacteriaceae bacterium | reverse complement strand
CCAGTTACGCCTTGGCGGTAGCCAGGGCCTTGAGGCGCGCGTTCAGGCGGCTCTTGTAGCGGGAGACGGTGTTGCTGTGGAAGATGCCCTTCTGCACGCTCTTGTCGAGGGTGGAGACGGTCTCGCGATACTGCGCCTGGGCGGCCTTTACATCGCCCTTGGCCAGTGCCTCGCGCAGCAGGCGCAGGCTGCCGCGTACACGGCTGCGGTTGGCGCGGTTGACGGCGGTGCGGGTCACGGTCTGACGGGCGCGTTTCAGCGACGATACATGGTTTGCCATTGCTGTTCCTTAATCTCTTGAGTTCAATGCGGACCAGAATGCAAACACAACCGCATCCCTCGCAATTTCTTAGTCTACGGGAAAGCGGGCTGAGGGTCAATCTTCTACTGCTTCTCCAGGTCGATGCTCTCGTAAGCGTGGCGGGCGATGCCCGCGCGAATCTCGGTTACATTCTTGCCCTGCTTCGTGAGCTGGTAGGCGTAAAACGCCTCTTTCGCGCAGGTGGAGCACTCAGTGCCGTGCAGACCCTCATAGCAACTGCGCAGGCTGGTGTGCCCCAGCGCCCGGTCGCAGCGGCAGTTGCAGGGAAGCTGATAGAGCACGTTCCCGATCTTGATCGCCTCCTGGTAGACGTGAATCTGCCATGGGTAGCGGAAATTCTCACCCGTCAGTTTGGCGCCGGACAAAATGGACGGCAGGGTGCTGACCTTGAGAGGAGCGGAGGGGTGATAGGCGGGAACATCCTCGGCCGGGTTCGACCATTGTGCATAGCTGACCAAAGTGGCGGCGATGATCACCAGCCCCAGAACCCAACGGCGTGTCATCCAATTCTTCATCGGGGACTCTCTTCATCCAATTGTAGACGGAGATCGCGGTACGCCAAAATGCGCAAGACCCAGGATGTCTGCCGGGATTCGGGCATGCATCCGCGCTGTGACAGACCACGTGCAGTGCACAAAAAAAGACGGCACGAACGGTCTAGCTGTTCGTGCCGGGAGGCCAGTGACGCAAACTACTTCCAACAGTGGAGAGGTAGGAATCTACCGCCTCCATCACTGGAATATATACACCTTACTATAGATTCGGAAGAATGCAAATACAAAAATCGAAATTATTTAGGGAAATCTTTTGAATCATTTTTGGTAGATTTCTGCGTCCAATAGCTGAAATCGTCATTTGACCTTCAATTTAACTGAGAAAGAGCAGGCTCACCTGCGTATGACAAGTCCTTCTGATTCTCCCATTTCAGAGCCGGTTGTCACCGATTCACGGCAGCAGATACCAAAATGGCTCAAAGTGAGCGCCATTGCGGCCGGGTCTGCTCTCGCCGGAGGTTTGGCGGCGGCCTGGTTTTACCGCGGGACGCTCAAAACGCTCCGCCATGCTGAAACTGACCTGCCAAATCCCGATTTCAGGATTTCGACGGATCATTCGGACGACGATACTTAGACCAGTCAGCCTGTGAGCCGCCGTGGGCCGCCATGCTGAACAACCAGAGAACAGCCCGGCGGCCCATTCATCGAGACGAGAAACCTTACATCCCGCCTCCGCGGCTGGCCGGCGGTACGATGCCGTTCATGCGCAGGTAAACCACCATCTGACCGTAGTGGTCCATCATGTGCGCCAGTCCAAATGCCGCCATGCCGCCGCGCGTGCCCGTTGCCGTCATGACAAAATTATTCTCCGGCGTAATGCCGTCCACGTAGGTGTGCGCCTGCGCTAACGACTCCTTGAGAGCCTTCAGGATGTCGGCCTTGGTGGTCAGTTTCTCGATTGCGTCGTGCTTGGCCTTCCCGTCGGCCTCAGTAAAGTTGGGTCCACCAAAGAAATAGTAGTTGGAGTCGGCCACGTGCTTCACCTGCTCCGCAAACGTGCGGACTCCCTTGAACTCGCCTGCAGTCGCGGGCGGCGCAAAGTTGTACTTGTCCTCGGGCATGGCTTCAGCCGCGCCCACAAATTCGCCCTCCATCAGGCTCAGCAGCTTTCCATAGGTTTGTGAGGGGGACATCTGGGTGCCAACGGCGGGCTTGGCCGGCGCAGCGGCCGGCGCGGCAGCCTGGGCCCATCCCAACGGGGAGGCGGCGAGCAGGCAGCAGGCAAGAGCGCCGCCCGCGAGACGAATCGGAATTCGAGCATTCAAGTGCATAGAACCTCTCGGTCGCGGCATCGGTTCGCCGCGTGAACGAAATTTACCAGACCAGCGGCGATTCACGGTATCACAATGTGGTGAATCGGCTTTTGGATGCGGCAGAGTGGGCGGGAATTCGATTTGCCCGTACAATTTATTCAAGGAGAAATCTGCCATGCGCCGAGTGTATATGGATGCCAACGCCACCACCCCTCTGCTGCCCGAGGTGATGGAGGCCATGCGTCCCTATTGGATGGAGCACTTTGGCAATGCCTCCTCGATCCACCTGCATGGACAGCAGGCGCGCACCGCAGTGGACCGCGCCCGCGAGACCGTGGCCGAGTTCTTCAACTGCCACGACGCCGAGGTGGTGTTCAACTCCGGCGGCACCGAGGGCGACAACACGGCCATCTTCGGCCTGCTGCATCCCGGCGATCACTTCGTCACCACCTCCATCGAGCACTCCGCAATTTTGCAGGCAGCGCAGCGCATGGAGAAGCATGGCGTGGAGACGACCTTCGTCGCACCCCAGCCCAGCGGCCTCATCGACCCCATGGACGTTCTGCGCGCCATCCGGCCCCAGACGCGGCTCATCAGCGTGATGCTGGCCAACAACGAGACCGGCGTGCTGCAGCCCGTCGAGAAGATCGGCAAGATTGCCGCGGACACGGGCGTCTTCTTCCACATCGACGCCGTGCAGGGCGCGGGCAAGGTCAAGTTCGATGTGCGCCGCTTCGGTTGCCACCTGCTCTCGATCAGCGCCCACAAGATGCATGGACCCAAAGGCGTGGGCGCCATGTTTGTGCGCCGCGGAACTCCGGTGGAGTCGCTCCTTGTGGGCGGAAGCCACGAGCGCCGCCGCCGCGCTGGCACTGAGAATGTGGCCGGAATCGTGGGTCTGGGCAAGGCCGCGCAACTCGCCATGCTCAGCCTCGAGGACGGAACCATCGATCGGCTTGCGGGACTTCGCGACCGTCTGGAAACGGAGCTTCTGCAGCTTTCCGGCACGGGCCTCAATGGCGGTGGCGATGGCGTTCCCCGCGTGGCCAATACAAGCAACATCTGGTTCGATCAACTGGAAGGCGAAGCGCTGGTGATCGCGCTCGACCTGAAAGGTGTGGCCGTCTCCGGCGGATCGGCTTGTCACTCCGGAGCAACAGAGCCAAGCCATGTACTGATGGCGATGGGCCTCGATAAAACCCGCGCCCGCGCCAGCCTGCGCTTCAGCCTGATGAAGACCGCAACGGATGCTGATGTGGATTACGTGCTGGAAGTGGTTCCAACGGCCGTCCAGCATCTGCGCGCGCTCTCGCCCGTGGAAGCGGGAACGCTGGGTTAACTTACCATGGCAGGGCTCATGTCTGCCCCTTCAAATTGAACAAAGAGATTCAGGTTGAACTTCCCCATGACTGAACCAACAACCATCGCCGTCGCCATGTCCGGAGGAGTTGACTCCTCGACGGTGGCGGCAATCCTCGCCCACAGCGGCGGTCCCGACAATCCGACCAACGCTGTGGTCGGCCTCACCCTCCAGCTCTGGGACCAGACCCGCCTGGCGGGCAAGCACGGCATCCCCGACGCTCCCAAGGCCGGCCGCTGCTGCTCCCTCGACGATGTGTACGACGCCCGCCGCGTCGCCGAGCACCTCGGCATTCCTTACTACATCGTCAACCAGCAAGAGCGCTTCGAGCAGGATGTGGTGCGGCCCTTCGTCAGCGAGTATCTCGCCGGGCGCACGCCGATTCCCTGCTCGCTGTGCAACAACCACCTCAAGTTCGACCAGCTTTTGAAGACCGCGCGCAGCATCGGCGCCGACAGCATCGCCACCGGCCACTACGCGGTCAACGAGTACGACGAAAAGCGCGGCCGCTGGATCCTGAAGCGCCCTACCGACCTGGCCAAGGACCAGACCTACTTCCTCTTCGGCCTGACGCAGGAGCAGCTCGCGCACACGCTGTTTCCGCTGGGCCACCTCACCAAGCCCGAGGTCCGCGAAGTCGCCCGCCAGCACGGCCTGGCGCTGGCCGAGAAGCCCGACTCGCAGGAGATTTGCTTCATCCCCGGCGGCGACTACAAGCAGTTCCTCACCGCCTATCTCGAAGAGCAGGGCCGCCCCATGCCGGAGACCGCCGGCGAGCTGGTCGCCTCCAGCGGCGAAGTGCTGGGTCGCCACGAGGGCATCTCCAACTTCACCGTGGGCCAGCGCAAGGGCCTGGGCGTGGCCTCGCCATCGCCGCTTTATGTGTTGCAGATCGATCCCGCAAGCCACCGCGTCACCGTGGGCGCGGACGCCGAACTGGCTACGCACACCTTGAGAGCCGGCCGCCTCAACTGGATCAGCATTCCCGCGCTGACCGCCCCCATGCGCGTCNNTTCGACGAGCCGCAGCGCGCCGTCACGCCCGGCCAGTCCGCCGTCTTCTACGACGGCGACGAAGTGGTCGGCGGCGGCTGGATTATCTGACCCGCTGCTCCGCGGGGGTTTATCGTGACCAATCCCTTCTCTTTCCCTGGATCCTGATCCCTCTTTACTCCTCCCGCATCAGGATCATCGGGTTGACCGCCAGCGCCTTTTGGGCTGGAATCCACGCAGCCGTCAGTCCGAGCACCAGCATCGCCAGCACCACCCCGCCCAACACCAGCGGATCTTTCGGCGCCGCCTGGTACACGATGTACGACAGCACCTTCGTCGCCAGAATGCCCAGCACCATTCCCGCGGCCGAGCCTACCGACAGCAGCACGAACGCCCGCCCCAGCGCCGCGCGCAGCACTTCTTGCCGCCGCGCCCCCAGCGCCATGCGAATTCCGAGTTCGCGCAGCCGCTTGCTCACGGTATACGAGGCCATGCCGAAGATTCCCGTCACCGCCAGCATCGCACCCAGCAGCCCCAGCACACCCAGCGCTACCGTGGCCACCCGTGCAGCAAACAACGCTGAGCCCATCTCCTGGTTCCACGTTCCCAGGATGATCGGCAACCCCGCGTCCAGCGCGTGCAGCTTCTGCTCCAGCGCCTTGGAGATCTCTTCGGGATCGCGGGTCGACCGCACCAGCAGCCACGTGCCGCTCGACGGCTGTTGCAGAAACGAAAAGAACATCGCCGGCTGCTGATCCTCTGTCAGCGTCCGGTATTTCCCGTCTTCCACCACGCCCACCACTTCCGCCCGCGTTCCGCCCCAGTACTTGAAATGCCCGCCGATGGCTTTCTCCACCGACCCGAAGACTTTGACTGCAAACTGCCGATTCACCAGGGCCACCTTGGGCGCCTTGCTGTCGTCGTTCAGGGCCAGGTCTCTCCCTGCCAGCAGTTTGGTGCCCGCTGCATCCAAATAGCCCGGCGAAACGCGATAGTTCATGGCGTCCGCGGCCTCATTGGTCGGCCTGAAATCCGTCGTGCTGTCGGTGTACACATAGGAGTCGCCACCGCCCAGGCTCAGCGCCAGGTGGTCCGCATAGCCCACCGCGGTTACGCCCGGAATGGACGCGGCCGCATCCATCATGCGCCGCTGCATCTGCGGCGTCCGTTCATCGGTGTAGCCCGCCATGTGCAGGTCGGTGTTCATGAGCAGNNCGCCAGCAGGACATCCCTCACCGTGAACCGCCGCAGCCCGCCCACACCTGCCGCCCCCGTGCGAATCACCTGCCACGGATCTGCCCGCATCACCTGCCGCACCGGCATGATCCCGAACAGCAAGCCGCTGGCCAGCGCCAGCACCAGCGCCACAACGTACGTTCCTGCATCCGGATTCACCGGCACGTTGATGGGAACATTCGGAATCGGCTGCCACGCACTCAGCAAGTGCAGAACCACCACGCCTCCCGCCAACCCCAGCGCACCCCCTGCCAGCGAAACCAGCACGGCCTCCGTCAGCATGTGGCGGAGTATCGACCCGCGCCGCGAGCCCAGCGCCATCCGCAACGCCGTTTCCTTGGCTCGATCCGCCGTCCGCGCCGCAAATAGGCTTCCCAGGTTCGCGCACGCCGCCAGCAGAATAAGCCCTGCCAGCAGCATCAGGCCCGCCATGAACGCCCGCGCCGGCCCTCCCAGCATGTCCCCGATCAGCCCTGGATGAGCCAGTGTGAACTTCACGCCGTCGTCGTCCGTCGGATAGGTCTTCGCCAGCCATGCCCCAAGCGTATTCAGGTCCGCCGCAGCCTGCCCCGGCGTCACCCCGGGTTTCAGACGTCCCACCACGAACTCGGAGTGATTGCCGCGATACTTTAATGCGTCGTAGCCCTCGATGCTGGACTGTTCGACCATGGGAATCCAAAACGCCGGCGCAAAGAACAGTTCGGTGCCCCGAAACGCCGGCGGCGCCACCCCAATGATCGTGAGCTGGTGCTTGTTGATCTGCACCGTCCGCCCCACCACGCCCGCATCGTCATGAAAATGGCCGTGCCAGTACGCGTAGCTCAGCACCACGTACGGAGCGCTGTTCATCCCCCGCTCATCGGCGGCATGAAAAAAGCGCCCCAGATGGGGCTGAATCCCCAGAGCGTCAAAGTAGTTTCCACTCGCCAGATACGGCCACGCAGTCGATGGATTCCCGCCGCTATCCACCCCCACCGGACCCACGATGTCGTACGTTGCCAGGCTCTCGAAGGTCCGATTTCGATCCCGCAGATCCAGGTAATCGAGATACGACTGCGACGGAAACTTGAAACGCTGCACCATGTAGAGATTCTGTGCATTCGGCACGTTCACCGGCCTCAGCACCACCGCGTTCAGCACGCTGAACACCACCGCGTTCGCCCCAATCCCCAGTGCCAGCGTCAGGATCGCCGTCACCGTAAATCCCGGCGACTTCCTCAACTGTCGAAACGCAATTCTCAGATCTCTCGTCATGTTGGCTGCCCTTAATTTCATCTACGGCTACGCCCGGCGCACGGTTCCCTTTGAATTGCACGCCGTCTTCTTTCTCTGTCCCCAATTCCCTGTTCAGTGACCCGCAAGCTGCGCCAATTGTGCTTTTCTGAAGTGGTTTACAAGGCTCCGGGGCGCTGCGATATACTGGCGCGGCACCGAAATTGGGGAGAATTTCGCATGATCCAGAAAACGTTTGCTCGCTCCGCGGCCTTTGCCGCCCTCGCCCTGGCCTCCACACTTGCCCTTGCACAGGCCCCGCCCGCCACGCTCACCATCCATGCCGACCAGCCGGTTTCCGCCGTCAGCCCCACCCTCTACGGACTCATGACGGAAGAGATCAACTATTCCTACGATGGCGGCCTTTATGCCGAAATGGTGCGCAACCGCACCTTCCGCGCCAACTGGGATGGCGTGGAGTACTGGTACCTGGTGGAAAAAGGCAACGCCCAGGCCAAGATCGATCCCGACCACCAGACCGGCCCCAGCGAGGCTCTCAACAACAGCATTCGCCTCGACGTGCAGCAGGCCAGCCCTGAGAATCAGGCCGGCATTTTGAACGTCGGCTTTTGGGGCATGGCCCTCCGGCCCAACACCGAGTACAAGGGATCGTTTTATGCGAAGGCGGGCGCGGGCGACATCGGCCCGGTGACGGTGAGCCTGGTGCAGGACCAGACCGGCAAGTCCGTTGCCACCGCGACCGTNNTGGTCTCGCTCTTTCCGCCCACCTATCGCGGCCGCAAAAACGGCGACCGCATTGACCTGTCAGAGAAGCTGGCGGCCATGCATCCCTCGTTTCTGCGCTTCCCCGGCGGCAACTACCTTGAAGGCGACCACATCAACGAGCGCTTCGAGTGGAAAAAGACCATTGGCCCCATGGTTGACCGGCCCACCCACCCCAGCCCGTGGAAATATCAGTCCTCCGACGGCATGGGCCTGCTGGAATTTCTGGGCTGGTGCGAAGACCTGAAGATGAATCCTCTGCTGGCCGTGTACGCGGGCTACTCGCTGATGGGAGAGCATGTGAAGCCCGGCGCTGACCTCGAGCCCTATGTGCAGGACGCGATGGATGAGATTGAATACGTCACCGGAAGTATCGACACAAAGTGGGGCGCCGTCCGCGCCAAGAACGGACACCCTGAGCCCTTCAAGCTCACGTATGTCGAGATCGGCAACGAGGATTGGTTCGACAAATCGGGCAGCTATGACGGCCGCTATGCGCAGTTCTATAAAGCCATCAAGGCGAAATATCCCGAACTGCAGTTGATTGCCACCACTCCGGTGAAAGGCATCAAGCCGGATGTTCAGGACGATCACTACTACGTGCGCGCCACGCAGAATTTTCACGATGCGAACCACTACGACAAGGTCGATCGCAACGGTCCCAAGATCTTTGTTGGTGAGTGGGCCACGCGCGAGGGCTTGCCGACGCCGGACTTCAACGCGGCGCTGGGCGACGCGGCCTGGATGACGGGCCTGGAGCGCAACAGCGACCTGATTGTCATGGCCGCCTACGCTCCCCTGCTGGTCAACGTCAATCCCGGCGGCATGCAGTGGGAGTCGGACCTGATCGGCTACGACGCCGTTCACAGCTATGGCTCACCCAGCTATTACGCGCAAGTGATGTTCGGTTCGTACCTGGGCGACCACACGCTGGGATCGAAGCTCGAAGGTGGAAGCCCGAAGCTCTTCTACTCCATCACGGGCAATGCAGCGAAGAAGCGCCTCTATCTCAAGCTCGTGAATGCCGCCTCCACGCCGCAGCCGGTCACCATCGATCTCCAGGGCGCAAAGCTGGCCGCCACAGCCAAGCTGGTGAGCCTGAGCGCTCACGACACGCAAGCCACCAACACGCTCGAGCATCCGGACCAGGTCGTTCCCGTGAACAGTGTATTGCCTGTCAGCAGCCACTTCCAGCACACTCTGCCCGGCTACTCGATCCAGGTACTCGAGTTCCAACAGCAGTAGGCTGACCGCGCACGCAGCAAGGGCCGGGACTGATCAAGTCCCGGCCCTTTTACCATTTGAGGCAGTATCACTCGTTACATTTCGGACCTTTGAGGTTCTACCCGCGGCCGACTACACAAAGAGGTCTTTGTCTTCAGTTGCGCGCGGCTCACGGGGTGTGTGGCGGGGTGGAGCAGGGGCACGCAGTACGTCGACCACGGCCTTGGCGGCGGCTACGATGCCGGACACCTGGCGCACCGGCACGTTGACGGCTTCACTCACGAAATGGCCCACGCGATCCACACCGTTCAGAACGGAGGTGGTCATGCCATCGACGCGGGCCGCCTGGCGACGCACACGGTCGTTGATTTCATCCACCGAGGCCTGGATCCTTGCGGTCTCCGCGCGGGCTGACGACACCATCTCTGAAAGATCGGTGGCGGCAGCGTCAAGCTTTGGTTCCAGCCGGGCCATCACTTCCGTAGTCTTCTGGACAAGCTCCTTCGTGGACCGGACAAGATCTTTCGAATGGTGGATCAGGGGCATCACCGACGCCTCGATCTCATCTGCCTTTTCTTTCGCAGTCGCCAATGCCTTGCGCGTCGTCAGAAAGATTCCCAGCAGAACGCAAAACTGCAGCAGCACCGCAACTCCGGTGAAGCCAACCATGAGCAACAGGATCGTATCGGTATTCCAATTCGTCATTGGGAGTCTCACGCAGTGCACCCAAACGCTGGGCGACGCTGTTCACGCTCTTTGTGAATTAAAATTCAAGCGCACCGGCCGGGGCCTCCCCGCGATGGGAATTCTTCCCTGTTCGCAGGTGCGGCTCCGGACCGAATGACTGGATGCCGAACCAAAAAAGGTCCGGGAAATGGGTATTTGCAGCACTCAGTCGAGGTAAGAGGCCCGGTGAATGATGACCCGGTCGAAGAACCCGACCACAACCCGTTTTAGGAACCGGTGGAGGTAGTTGTATCGCTTGGCGAGCTGGAAGACTGGTAAGCCTGGCGTCCGGCGTCAACGGCCGCCGATACCCGCGATGTCTGATCGCCCACAAGGTTCTTGCCGCGCTCTACAAACTCTTCCCACTGGGCGCGCCCACGGTCCACAACCTCGCGGCCGCGGTCAGCGTACTCACCCACCTGCTCCTTGCCTTTATCCACCAGGGTGCCAACCTGTTCGGCCACCTGTTTAGAGCGGGTGCGCAGATACTCTGTGCTGTCGCGCGCGCTATTGGCCAAGTCCTCGCGGGTTTCGCGGCCGCTCTTCGGAGCATAAAGAATACCCGTAAGCGCACCTATGCCCAACCCTGCCAAAAACCATGCAAAACTATTGATCCTGTTGTCTTCTGCCATAACGAAAACTCTCCCTTCGCTGAGCCCGAAGAATGCCTGAAGCGTACCAAACTCCCCGGTGTTACCGCAAACATGCGGACCGGAGCATTGGACGGCGAAAGGTAGACAGACGCCCCTCGGGCTGGATTTGCGTCCTGCCACACCTTCTGGGCATTGGACGCACGTTCCCATGAAGGAGTTGTAAACGGCAAATTTGCGCGGCCAGCGCCAAGATCATTATCGCCCCGGGCACAACAAAGTGTGCGTGATGTGCGCTACACGATCGAAGACGCTGGTTCGTCTTACTTCCCAATCAGACTGCGCGCAATCGCATCCAGCATACCGTTGAGGAAGTTGATGGATTCGGGCGCGGAGTAGCGCCGCCCAATCTCCAGCGCCTCATTGATGACGATGGGAAACGGCGTGGACTTGAAGCCCAGCATCTCGCCGATGGCCATGCGCAGCAGGTTGCGATCCACGGCCGGCATGCGTTCCAGGCGCCAATGTTTTGAGTTCTGCACGATCAGATCGTCGATCTTCTCCTGGTGGGCGATGGCCACACGAAAGAGATCTTCCGCGAAGCCGCGCACCTCGGGCTCCACCTCGTCGCCGGCCATCCAGAAGGTAGCCCGCACCTGGTCCGGCGTCTGCTTGCCGATGTCGGCCTGAAACAGCATCTGCATGGCGAGTTCGCGGGACTTGCGCCGCGTACCCGCGCTCACGCTGTGCCGCCTTCCAACAATTTCCTGCGCAAGCTCACCATCTCAATGGCGGCGGTGGCGGCTTCAAAGCCCTTGTTGCCCGCCTTGATGCCGGCTCGATTGAGCGCCTGCTCCAGGGTCTCGCATGTGAGTACGCCAAAGCTGTGAGGAATGCCGGTCTCCTGTTGCGACTGGCCGATGCCGCGGGCCACTTCGTTGTAGATGGCTTCGTAGTGCGCGGTCTCGCCACGCAGAAGACACCCCAGTGTGATGATCGCATCGACGTGGCCCTCGCCCAGCGGCGCACCGTCCTGGCTGCCGAGCCCGGCCAATGTTCGCGCCGCTGCCGGAATCTCCCACGCGCCCGGAACCCGCACGATCCGGATGTCTGCCCGGCGAGCGCCACTGCGCAGCAGCGCGTCCAGCGCGCCCTCCAGCAGCCGCTCGGTGATTACGGCGTTCCAGCGCGCCACCACGATGGCAAACTTCATCCCCTCGGCGGACAGGTCACCGTCAACGGCTAGCGGCTTTCCTTTCAGCGGATCGATCCACGCCCAGAAAGAAAACGAGTGCCCCGGCTCAGGCTCCACGGTAAAGATGCGCGCCTTCCAATGCGTCTCCGCAACCGGCGACAGCCGCAGCGCGGGGTCAATGCCTTCGCCGCGAAACCACGCGGTGGCCGCCTGGTGCGCGGCGTCGATGGAGGTCACCTCCACTGCGATCTCGGCCGCATGCGGCATCTGCCCGTCGATGAATTCCACATTTCCAACCGGAGCCAGAAAGGAGGATCCTCGACTTGCCGCCTCCTCCCAGTCGCGTCCCGGTTCGAATCCCAACGCGGAAAAGAAGCTCGCCAGCCGGTCATAGGCTGTCGCGCTGCCCGCTGGGCGAAGGATGGAGATCCCCTTGATCATGTTTTGATTTTACCGTGCTGCGGTGGTGAATCCGGATGGGCTTGGAAGAGCTTCGAAAGGGAGATACCGCCCGCGAATCAAAGGTGCGATTCAAAGGCACAGCGCCGGCCTGGAAAACCGACGCGAAAAACAGCAAGGCCGGCACAAGGCCGGCCTTGAAAAGCGGATCATCCTACCGCTGGTTAGGTGGTGGAGCGCGGCCTGACACCAATGGCTGTAGCCGGAACCGGCGTAGTGACGGGCGCGGTTAAAACGCAGCCAGGATCGGCGCCAGGAGTGCAGGCAGGCAGGTTCGGACTGATCTGCTGTGTATCGGTCAGGGTCGTGGTGTCGATGTAGTGGATCTTGTTGTCGCCCGATGTGGAGACAAAGAACAGGGTGTTGTCGGGGCTGAACGCGCCGGCCACCGGAGCCGTGATGGTGGAGGCGCCCGAAAGCGTCAGGTAGCCCAACGTGCCCAGGCTGCTGGTGTTGCCGGTGGTCTGCTTGTAGTATGGCAGCGCGGCGCCAGGCGTAGAGCCGTTGTAGGTGATGAAGGTCAGGCTGTACGCCGATCCGGTGGTTCCCTGCCTGACCGAGGCTGGCGAGGTCACCACTTGATTCACGGCAGACGCACTCACGTTTACGGCCGCCTGGTTAAGCGTATGGGCAATGGTCAACGGCTGCAACACGCCGCTCGAAGACGAGGGACACTCGCCCGCCGGTATCGTGACTCCGATGTCGGAGAGCGAAATTGCGCCGGCCACAGCTGCCGCGCCCAGAATGTGCTTTCCATCGGTCGTGGCGGCCAGAACGTCGGTGTCGGCATTCACCGAGTCGCCCTGCGGATAAAAGACCATGCCGGCGTAGTTGCCGGCCGTGCCGGTGGGGCACCAGGTGTGAGCCACGGTGGGATATCCGCTGATGTAGGCGCCTACGCCGGGAATGGTGATGGCGATGCTTTCCGCGCCATTGGAACCGGCCGAACTGGGCAGCCCGTAGGTGGTCCAACCCGTATTCGCGTTGTACACGTACAGCGTGTCGGTATGGTCGCCGCCGAGGGCCGCACTATCGGTCACGTACACCGTTTTTGCGTCCGGTGTCCACTGCGCCGAAGCGCCAAGTCCGCCAAACGTGGCAGAGACGCTGGCTCCGGAACTGATGTAAAACACCTTCCGCACCTGGTCGTTGACCAGCACCGCGGAGTTGTTGGGAGCAACCGCCAGAACAACACCGGGAGCGCCCGGGTTCTCGCTCGTGAGCGTGTTGGACAACGCGCTGTAAGCCATCAGTTCGTGCGAGGAACCGAAGTAGATGTTGTTTCCCAAGCGATCCATGATCATCGAGTTGGGCACATACGGCAAACGCACAGTGGAACCAACCGTCCCGGTCAGCAACTCCACTGGGACAAAGTACTGGGACTTGCCGGGAGCCGCGTACCATGCATACGAACTGGCCGTGCCGGGCACGGTCACTTCGACAGCATTACTGGAGATGGGCAGTCCAGTGCCATTCACGCCCACCTGGTTGATGGGAGAAGAATTACACGTCGCGGGTTGGCAGATAGCGTAGATGGATGCCGCGCCGGGGAAAAGGGCAGAAATGCCGCCACTGGAACTGGCGGAAATGTCGATCGGGTTGGTGGACTGATAATCCAGCGTGAGACCGGTGATCGGTTTGTCATTGATGTCGGTCACGGTGGTTACAAGGTTCTGCTGCACGCCCTGCGTCACCGTGCCGGTGGATGCGCCGTTCAGTGTTACCGAAATCGATCTTGGGGGGCAGGTGGAGAAATAGCCCGCCGACGATCCCGATCCGGCTACCGACGCGGTGATCACCGTGGTGCCTGGAAGCTCAGCCGTAATCTGGTTGGTCTCAGCATTGATGGAGGCGACGCTGGTGTTGCCGGAGCTGTAACTGAGCGTGCCGATCGCTGCCGTGCAGTCCAGAATCGTTGCGCCAGGCTGCGCAGGGCAGGCGTAGTTGGCCGGCAACACCGTGGAGGGTGCGCACATCAGGTACTGGGTGTTGTTGCTGGCATAGCAGGCCTGCGCGTCCAGTTGCGCCGTCTGGGTCTGCGAAAGACACTGCCCCGGCCCAACAAGGGAGATGGAACTGACCTGCGCGTGCACAAAGATCTCCACCGGGTTCGAGGTCACCGATTTGGCCGATGCGGTAATAAATGCCGTGGCGTAAGGCAGGCCGCCCGAAGTAGGCAGCGGGCTCGGAACATTGCAGATTGTGTAGTCCGCAATGCCGCCGCCCGAATTCCGATTCCATGTCCCGGCGCACATGGTTCCGGTAGGCGAAATGTCCACCAACTTGTTATTGCTGGTTCCATAGGTGTAGCTGCCCGCGGACGCGGCGTCGCCCTTGCAGGTAACAGCCGCGGGCGGCGTGATGGCGCGCGTCTGCCCGAACGCGAGCGAAATGCCCGTGTTCTGAGGCTGCAAAGTGATGGCGTATACATCCGTGTCGGTCAAGCCGTAACCCTGACCATTGCAGTACTTCCCAGCCGGGTTGCGATAGCAGCCGGAGAGCGTAATCCCAGCCGGAAGGGCCAGGCATAGCAAAAAGACAAGCGTCAAAAACCGCCGCATGAATCCTCCCCGTCCCGCCCTCAACAACCGCGGAACGGTCTCTCCCAAAAACGTCAGAAATTATGAGTTGAAAGCAGCCCGCCGACACGCCCCAGCGGGGCCCGAAGCCGGGAAATCCGCTCAGGCGCCCGGCACGATTCAATTGCACCCGGCCGGTCGACGAAACAAGTTTTCTCCAAAGAAAAGTGTATCAGGGCCAGATGGTTCCGCCACACCGGCCGGCCACAGCGCTCCATTCCCCTCCCTCATAGACTCATTCCGGCTCCGATAGCGAGCAGCACTACTCCCCTGCCGGCATGTAGCGCACGAACCATTCCACCGCGCGATCCATCACATCCCTGCGGTGCGCGGGATCGACAAAACCATGCCCTTCGTTGGGATACACCACAAGTTGCGTCGGCACCTTCTCATCCCGCAGCGCGTGCCAGAACTCGTACGACTGCGGCGCCGGACACTCGCCATCGCGGTCGCCCACCACCACCAGCGTGGGCGTATGCGCCTGCTTGATGAAGTTGATCGCCGAGCTTTTGGCGTAGACCGCCGGGTCGTCGTACACCGAAGCGCCAAAGTAGGGAATCATCCATTGATCGATGGAGTTCTCGCCGTAGTAGCTCTGCCAGTTCGATAGCCCCGCGCCGGAGACCGCAGCCTTGAACCGGTTGGTCTGCGTCACCGCAAACATGGTCATGAACCCGCCATAGCTCCACCCGGTAATGCCCACGCGCTGGGGGTCCACGGGATATTTGGCCTCCACCGCGTCCACACCGGCCAGGATGTCGCGCAGATCGCCATAGCCGAAGTCCTTGCGATTGGCCTGGGTAAACTCCTCGCCCTGGCCGAAGCTGCCGCGCGGGTTCGGCTGCAGCACAAAATAGCCCAGCGCCGAGAAAGCCGTCGCGCTCAAGCCGCCGCCTCCGCCCCAGTGCGATTCCACAGCCGACGCGGGGCCTCCATGCACTTCCACAATCAGCGGATATTTTTTCGCGGGATCGTAGTTTTTGGGCAGCAGCAGCCAGCCCTGCACGCGGAACACGTCGCTCTTCCAGCTCAGCGAAACCGTCTTGCCCCAGGCCGGCTCCACGCCGTCGTTGAAGTGCGAGAGCTGCATCACGCCCTCGAGCCCCGACGTCATCACCGTGCCCGGCTTGGCCCCGTAGATCTCCGGCGCATGGTCCGCCGTGCTGGCATGGAAGACAAACAGCGAGTGATCTGCCGTCGCCGACAGGCTGTGCGACATGCGCCCATCGCCCACGCTGCCCGGAATGCTGAAGATGGGCGAGCCAAAGCTGATATCGCCGTCGCCCGTGCGATCGCCCTTGAGGCGCAGGCGGATCAACTGATCGTTGCCCCCCGCCAGTTCGCTCACAAAGAGGCGCTCATCGCCATCCCACTCCATCCACGCCGGCGACGTGGGTCTACCCTGGGTGAGATCTCTAGGAGCGCCGCCTCCCGCGGGGACAATCCATACATCGCCGCCCGTCGATCCCTGATCGCTCATCAGGCCGCCGATGAAGGCGATGGCCTTGCCATCCGGCGACCAGCGCGGCACCGCAATCTGCAATCCATGCAGCGGACCCGACCCTTCAGCAGGGGCAAGAATAGCCGTCGGCTGCCCGCCAAGGGTCTGCGTGTAGAGCTTCGCGACCCACCAGTTGTTTTCACCCGGCGGATTGGCCGCGACATACGCGAGCCCTTTCGAGTCCGGCGCCCAATCGAATTCGTAAACGTGGAGATTGGCCGGGGTCGCCACCGTGGGAGCAGCGGGCGCTGGTGCATCAGCCGCGGCCACACCTGCCCGCTGAATCTCGACACCATCCTCGCCAATCACGCCTGACGGTGGCTTCATGGCCGCCAGCGCACCGGCGGGCCGCGTCGCCCCTTCAACATACAAGAAGGCAATTTTGCTTCCGTCGGGCGAGAAAGCAGGTGCATTCGCCAGGCCCTTCAGTTCCGTGAGCCGCCGCGCCGCGCTGCCATCGAGCCGCCCCAGATAGAAATCAGCCTGTTCGCCCGGCTTGGCGCAGTCTGAGGAGAAGGCCAGCGCCTTCGCGTCCGGCTCCCAGGCGAGCTCGCCCTCGTGGCAATGCTGCTCGGGCTTCGCCGCCGCGGTCACGCGCTGGGTGTTTTTCAGGTCGTCCAGCGCAGCGATAAGGATCTCTCCACCCTCGCGGCCGCCTTGCACCCACGCAAGGTGCTTTCCATCGGGAGACACCGCGACCTGCCCCACCATGCGACCGCGATTCAGTCCCTTCAGCACCTCTTCAATGTGCGCGCGATCGGGCGCATCAGCCGCAGCTGCTCCCTGCGCCCACGCCGGTGAAAGTTGAAAACCAAAGCCCAGAACCAGGGAAGCGGCCGTCAGCATTACGCTGCGCAGAGATGTGCGAATCGTCGGCAAAACCATAGGCAAATGCTATCAGCCGGATTTCGGCAAGGGATTCCATCCTCCCCTGCACAAGGGAGCGCCATTCGCTGGAACCCCTGGTTCGCTATTGCCCCCACAGATCAACAGTGTTGACATGCCTGTCCTGGAGCTTCAGGTAATAAAACAGTTGGCTCTTGTGACGATCCAGGTGCTGTATCATCTGAAAAAGATGCCGCCCCAGGGCAAAGCGTGGCCCGGGAGCCCAGGGCGATTCAATCTCTCGATCGTTCAATTCGCTCTCGCCGGCCCGGTCGATCATCTCCAGAGCAAGCTGTTTATCCTGCAGGAGCAACTGCTTCGCCTGGTCCACGCTCGCGATGGTCGGCAGCATCTCCACGGCCGGCATCATCTCCTCCGGCGATAGATCCCGCATCGTTTTGCCGGCCGGCAATCCCCAGTCGCCGCACACGAACCCCTTGCACCCGGCGCCACACGCATTCGTCAGGTGCTTCAAAAGCTGCCCCGTCGTCATCCAGTTGGAACCACTCTCCGGCTTCCATCCAAGGCTCGCAGGATCGACTCGATCCATGAGTTTTGCAGTGGTCAGATAGGTGGCCTCCGCCTCGGCCTTCAAAAGCTGAGTCCAGTTCACGACGATCCTCCTTGCACAGAAATCTCTGGGTCAGGAGAGTAGGACGAAAGCTGATCGAATGCAAACTGCAAAAGGGTTCACCATGCGGTGAATAGGTTTGCCTACGCGTTCTTCGCCTTCCATCCCATCCAGTCCAGCAGCCACTTCCACGTTCCGTCCACCGTCCACTCGCGCGGAGGAGTCGGCGCACTGCCCTTCGGAAACACCACCGCCTTGCCGCGATACGCGTCCGCAAGCTGCTTGAACACCCTTCCCTGCTCCTTCACCCGCCCGTCGTTGGTCAGCAATCCCAGGCTGTACTCCAGCGGGTTGAACTCGAACTTGCGATTCACGTCATGCGTATCCCAGTAGCTGAACCAGCTCACGCCCTGTTCAATCGCCGCGGTCACGGACTTCTCCAGCCACTCGGCCTGCCCCTTCTCCGGCAGTTCCATGATGCAGGTATTGAATTCGCCCGCCCAGACGGGCTTTTGCTGCGTCCCGGCATACGCGCGAATCAGCGCCGCCATCGCTGCCAGCAGCTTCACGCTGGGCGGGTCCATCGCGCCGCCGTACTTCACCGCGCCCGTCCAGAAGGGGTAACAATGCATCACCGGAAAGCGCGCCGCCGCCAGCGCCTGCGGAGTGAACGTGTCGGCCTCAAACCACGGATGGTGATCGACGCCATTGATGTGGAGTTGGCCCGGCAGCACGGAATTCATCAGCGCGAACATGCGCGCCATCCACGCATCGCCCGCGGTGGTGGGAGCGCTCCAGCAGGTGTTGAGCTCGTTGCCAAAGTCGAAGCCGATCAGGTTTGTATGCGGCTTCATCACGCGCGCCAGTTCGCGAACGAACAGCTCCTGCGCCGTCCACATCGCCGGGTCGGTATAAAAGCCGTCCGGACCGCGACGAAACGGCGGCATAAAGAAGAGTCCACTCAATTGGCCGGTAAACACCGTCACCAGGGCATCGAGGTGGCGCTCGCCCATCAGCGTCAGCAGTTGGTCGAGCCGCTCAAGGTGCAGCGGGCTCACGTAGGTCGCATTGGGCTGGAAGAATGGCCACACCAGCATGATGCGCAGATGGTCGGCGCCCAGCGCGGCAATGGCATCCAGATCGCGCTTGATCGGGTCCGCATCCCAGTCATTCCAGCAGAACCACCAGTTGCGCGACGGCGTGTAATTGACGCCGAAACGATGCCGCTGCAGATCGAGCCCCATCGGCTCGACAGACTGCGCCGCCGCCAGTACGTGAGACAGCCCGTGGCCCTGCGCGGCCGCGGATGAAGCCACAGCCGCGCTGCGTGAAAGAAAAGTTCGCCTGTCCATATACCCGTCCGTTTCTTGACAGGCAAGAGTACTGCGTCATACGGCGAGTTGGAAACGCAGGCGGGAAAGCAACAGGTGGTTTCAGTTTTTCCAGTCCGAATTTTCTTCGGCGAGTATAAACAAAAATGCTTATACTGGATATGTGAAGAGCAGCGAGTTCAAGCGGTGGCTTGCGGCACAGGGAGCCACCTTCAGTCCCGGCAAGGGTTCGCACCTGAAGGTGGAACTGAACGGCAATATCTCCATCCTTCCCATGCACCACAAAGAACTCGGCACGGGGCTGGTTGCGACCATCAAAAAGCAGTTGGGACTCAAAAAGTAGGAGACGCTATGCGATACCCAGTAAATCTTGAGCCCGATGGGAAGTTCATCCTCGTGACCTTCCCCGACATCCCCGAAGCAATCACCCAAGGCCAAGACGAAGCGGACGCCGTGCTTCACGCCGCCGATGCACTGGAAACGGCGCTCGACTTTTATTTCGATGCGCAGCGCACGGTTCCCACGCCCTCCAAACCGCGCCGCGGCCAGCGCGTGGTAGAGCTGCCCACCAGCCTTGCGGCAAAGGTGCTGCTGCTGAACGAAATGATTGCGCAAAAGGTTCGCCCAGCTGAACTGGCGCGCCGGTTGCAGGTGAAACCGCAGGAAGTGACGCGGTTGATCGACCTGCACCACACCAGCAAAATCGACGGCATCGCGCTGGCACTCAAGGCGCTGGGTAAAACGATGGAGATTCGGGTGGTGTAAAAATCGCGAGTCCAAGTTTTCAAGTGGCTCGCTAATTCGCCGCCGCATGAATCGCCAACAACCGTTCCAGCAGCGGCTTCAACAGCTTCAGATCCAGCGCATTCGCGCCATCCGACTTCGCATTTGCCGGGTCGTTGTGCACCTCCAGAAACAGCCCATCCACGCCCGCAGCCACCGCGGCCCGCGCCAGCAGCGGAATGAACTCCGGCTGCCCCCCGCTCACCCCGTTCGCCGCCGAGGGCTGCTGCACCGAATGCGTGCCGTCAAACACCACCGGCGCCATCCGCCGCATCACCGGCAGCGAGCGATAATCCACCACCAGCGTGTTGTAGCCGAAACTNNGGGTGCGTCATGTCCCACGGCGCCACAAACTGGCCCTTCTTGATGTTGACCGCGCGGCCGGTTTTGCCCGCCGCCACCAGCAGGTCCGTCTGGCGGCACAGGAACGCCGGAATCTGCAGCACGTCCACGGCCTCGGCGGCCACCTCGCAATGGCCCGGCTCATGCACGTCAGTCAGCACAGGCAGTCCGGTGTCCTTCGCCAGGCGGCCCAGGATGCGCGTACCCTCCACCAGACCCGGCCCGCGAAAGCTCTTCACGCTGGTGCGGTTGGCCTTGTCGTAGCTGGCTTTGAAGATGTAAGGGACGCCCAGGTCGCTGGTGATGCGCTGGATGGCCTCGGCCATAGTCCGCACATGGGCCTCGGACTCGATGACACACGGCCCCGCAATCAGGAATAGACGGCCCGCGCCTACCTGCACCGGCCCGATTTCAAACGATGAACTCACAAGCGAGATTCTATCGTGCCGGGAGGCGGGCAGGCGCCTTTTCGGTCGGACCACCGCGGCGCCTGCCGATAGCTCTCAGCTACATCGCGCGATTTCTCGACCACTGCGACAGCGCACGGTCCAGCGCGCGCAGCGGCGTGGGACCGGGCAGCTCGCTCTGCGGCTTCACAATGCCGCGGTCGGCCAACCGCCGGCAGAAGGTCAGGTATTCTTCATAAAAGCGGATGTCCTGACGCGCCTGCCCCAGCGCTTCCAGATCCTTGAAATCGAGTTCGATGTAGCGCTCCGGATAGATGGTGGCAAGAATTGCGGAGGCGATGGAAATATCCACGCCGCGCAGTTCCAGCAGAGCGTTGATGGCCTCGTGGGTGGAGGACTCAGGCGAGGCAGCCACTTCCAGCGCCCGACGGATGCGCGCGCTGCTGTTTCCAATCAGGTAAGGCACGAGGCGTTCGGATTTCCAGCGAACAATCGCCTCCAGGTTGATCAGCGAATAGTCCTCGTTGCGGATGGCCGCACCGGCCTCGAACGCGTCTGTTTCCAGTTGACGTTCCTTGTTGCATGCCTCAAGCCAGTACTGCTCGGCCAGATCCTGAAGCTCCGATTCTGCGGGCTGAAGTTCGAAGTGGGCGACCATGGTGACCTCCCTTGCGAAGAGCTAGCAAACCATAGGCCCGGCCCAAAATCGTTGTCAACAACGAAAAAGTGCTTATCACATGCCAGTGTGATAACAGAGCGGAGGCAACACAAAAGACCGTGAGTCGTTGTCCATAAATATGCTAATATGGATCGATGCGGACCACTGTTGACATTCCGGATGAAACCTATCGGAAGATCAAAATCCTCGCTTCGCAGCGCGGCACCACTTTTAGGCAACTTGTGCTGGATGGCCTGTCGGTGGTCGCGCGATCTGCTCCGGCCGGAAAAAAGAAAAGATTCGAGGTCCCGATTCTGCCATCAACCCGCACCGACAAGATTGATCTGGATAATGAAGCCATCTATGACATCATTGGTTTTCCCTGATGTGAACGTGTGGCTGGCGATGAGCCATCCTGCACACATGCATCATGAGACAGCATTGCGGTGGTTTCACGCGCTGGATGATGATGCGGTGCTTGTATTTTGCCGGCACACTCAATTGGGGCTGTTCCGGCTGTTGACGTCGGAAGCGGTGCTTCGGCAGGATGTGCGGACACAACGCCAATGCTGGGACTTATACGACCGCTGGGTTGAGCCCGGCAAGGCTGTAGTTGCCATCGAACCACCGGAGATCGAGGACGAACTACGAAATCGCACTTCCTCCGACTCGCCAAATCCCAAGGAATGGGCCGATGCGTTTCTGGCTGCGTTTGCCGAAACCGCACAGCTAACGCTGGTCACCTTTGACCGCGCGCTGGCGGGGAAGGCGAAGGGTGCGGTGCTGCTCGAGCCGTAGTCCTACACCGACTGATGCTCGACTGCGCGCGCTTCACTCCGCGCATTCCGGTTCCTGTAGCTCGCCCCCACAAACTCGCGGAACAGCGGATGCGGCTCCAGCGGCTTGGATTTGAACTCGGGATGGAACTGGCAACCCAGGAAGTAGGGATGGCCGGGAATCTCGACGATCTCCACGTAGGTGGCGTCGGGTGTCGTACCGCTGATCTGCAGACCACCGCCGGTCAGCAGCGCTTCATACTCGCGGTTGAATTCGTAGCGGTGCCGGTGGCGCTCGCTGATCTCGGTTTGGCCGCCATACGCTCGCGAGGCCAGTGAGCCCTCCTGGAGAATGCAGGTCCAGGCGCCCAGCCGCATGGTGCCGCCCATCTCTTCCACGCCCAGCAGTTCGCGCAGCTTGTAGATGATGCGGTGCTGGCTGGCGGGGTCGAATTCGCTGGAGTTTGCATCCTTGAGCCCGCAGACATTGCGGGCAAACTCGATGCACGCCGTCTGCATGCCCAGGCAGATTCCGAAGTAGGGCACCTGCTTTTCACGCGCATACCGGATGGCGTTCAACATGCCCTCGATGCCGCGCTTGCCAAAGCCGCCGGGCACCAGGATGCCGTCGAAGCCTTCAAGTTGCGCCTCATAATCGCGGTCGTCCGTCGATTTCGATTCCAGCCCCTCCGCTTCGATCCAGGTCACTTTCAGTTTCAGGTGGTGAGCAATCGCCCCGTGGGTCAGCGCCTCTTTCAGTGACTTGTAGCTGTCCTCGTACTCCACATACTTGCCCACAATGGCGATGTGAACCTCATCCCTGGGGTGATAGCACCGGTCCACCAGTTCCTTCCACCGGGTCATGTCCGATGCCGGCGCTTCCCTGTGCAGGTATTTGAGGATCAGCGCGTCAAGTCCCTCGTCGGCAAACCGCAGCGGCACTTCGTAGATGGAGGGCACGGTTGTGGCGCCGATGACGGCTTTCTCCTCGACGTTGCAGAAGAGGGCAATTTTCTGCTTGATCTCGCGGCTGAGGCTGCGGTCGGAGCGGCAGAGCAGGATATCGGCCTGGATGCCGATGCCCAGCAGTTCCTTCACCGAGTGCTGCGTCGGCTTGGTCTTCAGTTCCTGCGCGGCACTGATGTACGGCACCAGCGTGAGGTGGACAAACACCGTGTTTTCGCGGCCCAGTTCCTGCCGCATCTGGCGGATGGCCTCAAGAAACGGCAGCGACTCAATGTCGCCCACTGTGCCGCCAATCTCGACAATGGTCACGTCCGCGCCGTTGGCCGAAACCTTCCTCATGGCGTTCTTGATCTCGTTGGTCACGTGCGGAATCACCTGGACGGTCTTGCCGAGATAGTCGCCGCGCCGCTCCTTGAGGATGATCTGCTCGTAGATGCGGCCGGTCGTGAGGTTGTTGTCGCGCGACAGCGGCGCATGGGTAAAGCGCTCGTAGTGGCCCAGATCCAGATCGGTTTCCGCGCCGTCGTCGGTCACAAAAACTTCGCCGTGCTGGAAGGGCGACATGGTTCCCGGATCGACGTTCAGATACGGATCGAACTTCATCATGTTGACGCGAAGGCCGCGGCTCTCAAGCAGGCAGCCGATTGACGCTGCCGCCAGACCCTTGCCTAAACTGGACACAACTCCGCCCGTCACAAAGACATACTTTGCCGACATCGATGCAACCTCAAAAGTGGATTGTTGGGATTGGACGTACCTGGTGGGCACAATCAAGTATGGCAGAGAATGGAAGCCTGAGAAAGCGAAAATTGGGACGAGGTCGACGCTCACCGCAGATCAAACAAGTTATCCATCCCAAAATCAGTAACTTACCGCCTTGTCACCAAGGGACGTGACCGCCCCTTCTGGTCCCTGACTCTCTGAATTCTCACGCGTCGGGGGTTTCCAATTTGCCGCAGCCGTCCACTCGGGCTACGATTCTGGCCTGGGAGAAGAAACGATGACCACCACAACCAAGCAGGTTCGCAAACTGGGCGCCAAAGGCCCGGAAGTCTTCCCCATCGCGCTGGGGTGCATGGGCATGAGCGGCGTATACGGCGCCGCGGACGACGCGGAAAGCGTTGCCACCATTCACGCGGCCATTGACGCGGGCGTCAACCTCATCGATACAGGCGACTTCTACGGGATGGGCCACAACGAGATGCTGGTGGGCCGGGCGCTCCGTCTGCTGCGCGACCAGGTGCTGATCTCGGTCAAGTTCGGCGCCCAGCGCGGCCCTGATGGCTCCTGGCTCGGCTACGATGCGCGCCCGGCCGCGGTGAAAACCGCCCTGGCCTACACGCTCAAGCGCCTCGACGTCGATTCCATTGACATCTATCGCCCCGCCCGCCTCGACCCCAATGTGCCGATCGAGGACACCATCGGCGCCATCGCCGACATGATCCAGGCCGGCTACGTGCGGTATATCGGACTGTCGGAGTTGGGTCCGGAGACCATCCGCCGCGCCGCCACGGTGCACCCCATCGTCGACTTGCAGATCGAGTATTCGCTCATCAGCCGCGGTCCCGAAGCCAAGATCTTCCCCGTACTCGATGAGTTGGGCATCGCCACCACGGCCTACGGCGTGCTGTCACGCGGTCTGCTTTCGAGTTCCAAGCCGGCGGCTGCGGGAGACTTCCGCGCCAACCTCCCGCGCTTCACCGGCGACAACCTCGCCAACAACCAGCGCATGGTCGCGCGTCTCCGCGAGATTGCTGGCGACAAGGGCATCACGCAGGTGCAGTTGGCTATTGCGTGGGTGCTGGCGAAGGGTAGCTCGATCATTCCGGTCGTCGGCGCGCGCACACGGGCGCAGTTGGCTGAGAGCCTCGGGGCCCTCCACGTCAAACTGACATCCGACGAGATCGCCGCCATCGAGGCAGCCGTCCCGGCAGAACAGGTGGCGGGCACCCGCTACGATCCCCATCAGATGAAGGTGCTCGATAGCGAGAAGTGATGAGTGACAAGGATATCGAACAACGTCCCCGGCAATGCCCGGTAAATTCCAGTTTGCCGACCACACACCCGGAACGCCACTGATGACTCACCGGACGATCTCTTGGGTCCCTGAGCAGTGTAGAGATTTAAACCGGCACCAAACGCCGTCTCACAGCACTTTGCTGCGCATTGGCTTGATCACGACCGGGAGAAACGCGGTGCATCGAATCGTGGGCCAGGACAGCGTTCTCAGATCCTCTGCGAATATTGACCGTGCATGTAAGGGGCGGCGTCGATATCGATACCGCACCTTACACGCCGACAGACCATTCCGCCAATCCCTTCATGAATGCGAAGAATGGCCTTGGTGGAGGGACCGACTTTGGTTATCTGGACGTTGGCTGCGTGACCTTGTTCATCTCCAGAGTGACGGCAGTCTGCGAGAACAGCCTACCGTTGACGGATGCGTGAGTCTGAACGGCGATCACCGTCTTCGACAAGACAATTCCCTCAAAGTGCGAAGTGGTTCCGAGAGTCACCAGGCCACCTACCTGCCAGAAGACGTTCTTGGCCTGGGCGCCCCCCTTGAGGTGAACAGCGATACCGTTGCTCTCGATCAGACTGCCCGCAATCTGGAAGATCCAGACATCGTTCTCGCTGCCGGAGAGGGTGACATCGGTGTGCAGATTTACGGTCGTGCCCCATTTGTAAAGGCCGGGGGCGAGCGTCATGCCGCCTATATTCCCTCGGCCCAGTTCGGTGAAATCAGGGTTCGATCGTCCGGCGGCATCCGTGTATGCGGTTTGCATGTCGAGCACAGCCGTGGTCAATCTAGTGGGGTTCTTCATGTAGCACGGCAGCGGGCCGGCAGCGTTTGCTGAGACAACCATTCCAGTCACTTCTGTACAGGTCAAGAGGTCTGCTGCTCCAGTGATTGGACTCGTGCCCACATCTCCAGTGACCGCTGAAGTCGGTACATCCGTAATTCCGGCTTTTGTGAGAATCACAAAATCGCCGGCCGATCTGAGGTTAACCGGCGCTGGGCCAGGCCCCGCCGCAAGTGCGCTCCCCGCCAGTGCGAGGAGTGTTAGTGCTGTAATGGACGTAATTCTAGTCATGCTCAGATAAATGCACCGCAGTCTGCATCCGCGATGTCCTGCATTGCTCTACTTCGCCGAATTGCGATGCTTTCTCTTTTCTGCTCGGAAGCGATGCGCGGCTGATTCAACTGGGAGCAATGGTCGATAGGGTACTCATCAGCAGAATTTCGACCTGAAGATGTGGCATTTCTTGAACACGGGGGCGAGGGCGGCGCTGATTCGTTTCATTCGGTCCTGATACGTACCATTTTTGGTAAGTTCCCCATGACTGAGCTTTTGGAGCCGAGGTTCCGGCGATTTGCCCACGGCTCCGTGCCTATTACCGCCCATCCGGAAATAGCTCGCCTTGCAGAAAATGGCGCTCTGTCAGAGCACAATAGCGAAGGTTGAGAAGTACCAAAAACGAGGTGTGAATGTGTCCCCCCGGGTCGATTCACCCTTCGTCAGCCTTTTAAGCTGTCAAAGGACACGGCCTTCCTACACGTGACACGAATGAAGCCGCACCTGGCCGATGCGGCTTCATTCGGTTCAAACATCGACAGCGCTCGTCAGCGCTAGAAGTTGAACGTCACCTTCGCCGTCACCGCTCGCGGAGTCACATAGTGCGTTCCGCTGAACGTCGACAGAAAGTTATACAGCGCATACTTATCGGTCACGTTGATCGCCGTCAGGTCAAAGTTCACCTTGTAGCGGTCGGCGCGGAACAGGTTATCTTTGCCGAGCGACATATCAAAGAGATTGCGCGACTGAATGCGTTGGGGATTGTGGTCGTTATCCCCCGTGCCCGGAGTGGGAACTTGCAGCAGGCTCGACGAGAACTCCGATGCCGGGCAGACAGCCGGAAGCGCATGGCCGGGTGTCGCCTTCGCCCCGTTGCAAATCAGCCCCGCCTGGAATTCCTGATCCGCCGTCAGGGAACTCAAATCCACTGCGGGCTGGCCGCTGAGCGTGGTTGAAAAGTCGCCGCAAGCGCTGTTGGGATCGTTGGAAAGCGGGTTGTAACACGGCGTTGCTCCGGCAACCTGCCCTGAATCGGAACGCCAGTTAAGGCCGCCCCACAGGCCGTTCAGATACTTGCCGTGCGACCACGTGTATTGCAGGTGCGAGGTTTGATTGAACTTCTCGTCGTGGTCGATGCGGAAGGGCAGGCCAGTCTGGCCCACCGTAGCGCCGGCGCCGGCAACCTGCGGCGGGTAGAAGCGCGCCGCTACTGAGGACATGACCACATAGGCGCTGACGTTGTGGAATTCCGGGACCTCCACATGGATGGCGTAACCGGGGATTTTGGAGTTATGCCAGTCGATGGGGAAGGTGATGGGCGTATTACCCAGAACGCTGAAGTCGAATGAGTTGTGCGTGTACTTCCAGATGTATTCGCCGCTCACGACCACGCGCTTGCCGAATGCCTGCTGCAATCCCGCATGAAACTCGTTGCGATAACCCGGAGCCTCAGAGTTTGAAACGTTCGAGCTGCAACTGAGCAGCGGTGAAAGCACCGCATTGGTGCATCCCACGCTCGACAGCACAAGGTTCTCGTTAAACGGAGTTTCCAGCGTGCGCGCATAGGAGACGCTCAGCACGGTGCTGGTCGGCTTGAAGTTGTACGCGACGCCTACACGCGGTTCCGCCTGGCGAGCGACGGTGAGGCCGTTGTAGAGATCGCCGCGAATGCCGAGGTTGAACAGGAAGTTGCCGGCTTTGATCTGGTCTTCAATGTAGAGCGCCATTTCCTTGATGTCGGCTCGACCGTTGTAGTGGTAATAACCTCCGCCGCGGGTGAAGTCGAATGGGGCGAGCACCGGCAGGTAACTCGGATTCTGGCCTGCCGCGCCACCGGGACATTGCGACGGGTCAGAGTAGCCTGGCAGGGGGTTGCCGGCGGCGTCGACGCAAGGCGCGCTGAAGGCATACGTGGGATCGACGATGCCCAGGCTGTCGTTTTCCCGCAGGAAGGTCTGACTGTATTGCGCGCCAACCTTGAATGTGTGTCTCCCTCTGTCGTAGGAGAAGTCGGAGTGCACGCCGGTGTTCATCAGCGTGCGGGCCTGGCCAATGGACGAAGTCTGAAGGTTGGCTGGCCCGCGATCTGCCAGCGGATTGTCGCTGGGGTAATAGTGATACAGGTCTTTGCGGACAAAAGCGCCCAGGTTGAAGACCGAATAGTTATTGACTACCCGCGTGTAGGTGGGCGAAATGTTGAACGTGCCGATCTGCGAGCGTTGATCGGTATTGCCGACGCTGGCGAAGACGGGATTGGCGCTACTGCCGCCGCTAACCGCGTTCTGCACATTCAGGTTGTCGTAGGAGTTGGGGGTCTGGAACCACGAGCGGCTGTAGTTCAGATCAAGGTGCATGGAGTTGGCTGGATTGAAGGCGTAGTCCACGCGGTCGAAGGAGTTCTCCTCGTTGCCCTTGTCGTGAAAGACGGCAAACTCCGGCGGATCGAGGAAGCGTCCGGAGTTCATGCCGTCCACTTCAACGAAGTTGCCCCACTTTCTTCCGCCGTAGGACAAGTCAAAGCTCGATGTTGCCGAACCGAAGGAGCCGTAGGAACTGGTAATGCTGCCGGTGGGCCGGGTTACGCCCTGGCCGGAGCGGGTGGTGGCCACAATCACCAGGCTGGTTTTGCCGCCATACTCAGCCGGTGGCGCGCCGGAAATGACCTGGATGGACTGAATGGAGTTCGACGGAATCTGGTTGGAGAAGACCTTGCTCTGCTGGTCGGTGATGGACTGGCCATCGACGGAAAACGAGTTGGACGCGTGATCGCCCAGCCCGTGGAAGAGTCCGTTCGAGTCAGCCGAAACGCCCGGGGTGGTGGCTGTGACCAGCGAGCTGAGGGAAGACGACTGGCTCTCCAGCGGCACCTTGATGAACATGTCGCGATCGACGTCGGTGTGGAATGTGGGGTCGTCCTCTACCAGGTCGCCGCTGCTGCCGCCTTCGACTGTAACGGTCTGGCTGGCTCCGGCAATTTTGAGAATCGGATTGAGGGTAGTTCCCACCGAGGAGTGGACGTCAGTGGCCTGGTGCATGGAGGCAAAGCCGGGAGCGGAAACGGCGACCTGGTAGTTGTTGAACGGCACATTGGGGATTTCAAACCCACCCGTGCCATTCGTAGTCGCGGTGCGGTCGAGTCCGCTCAGGTGATTGGTGAGGTGAACGGTAGCGCCGGGGACCACTGCGCCGGTCGGGTCGGTCACGGTGCCATGCACAGCGCCGGCGTTGCCGCCCTGCGCCTGGGCAGACCACGGCGAAAAGGTCAGGGCAACCAGGAAAATGATGCAATATCTTGCGCCGTATTTGAACGGCATAAACAGGCCTCCGAAGGGTGGCTGAAGGTTGCGGGATCCGGCCGCGATCAACAAGCATGCGGCCAACTCGTGCAATGGGCACGCGCTTCGGTTTCAGGTCAGCCTGGGGAGATGCGTCGGAACCGCAGCCTCAAAACGAAGGCCACGGAAACGGCATGGAGCTGAAAGGGAAACTGAAAGGCGCGCTAGCAGGTGACCGGGGGAGGGCGTGTAAACAGCGTCGGATGCCATGCTCGGATGATTGCGCGCGTCTCAATAACAGGGGCCGGTGAGCCCACCTGCACCAGGATGATGATGACTGCCGCGGGTACCGCCACCGGAGCCGCGGCGTGCAACACAATGCACAGCGGGCAATGGTCGGCGTCGCTGTCGAGCGGATGAGCGTGCGCCACCTGGACAACCGCCAGAAGCGCCAGCAAAACCAGGCACACCACCGTCGCCACCGCGAAAGAGCGCGGTTTGGAGCGGCGGGTCGTGCGCCGTTCTGCCTGGAATCCTCTCAACAACATGACCTCGTACCTTAAGAATACACTCCCATTCGATGCGCCGCGGGGCGCGGCGGATACGTGAGAATGACGCGTCGGAAGGCTTTTTGATAGCACAAGCCGCCAACTTGCGGGCGGTTCTCTCGTCTAAACTGGGAGCGTTATGAGCTACATCCTCCATGTGCGTCGCTTGCTCTGGGCCGGCCTGGTCGTCCTGTGCCTGGCGAGCCTAGGCGCCGCGGCCCAAGCCCATAAACCGCTGCCGATCAAGCCTGGCCCGGCCACCGGCTCCAACCATCGCCTCATCCTGAAGGATGGCACCTACCAGATTGTCCGCAAATATGAGATTGTGGGCGACCGCGTCCGCTACATCTCCGTCGAGCGCGGCGAGGAATGGGAAGAGCTCCCCGAATCGCTGGTCGACTGGGAAGCCACCCGCAAGTGGGAGCGCGACCACGCTGAGCCCATCCACGACGATGCGTCCCCCGCCATGAAAGAGGCCTCCGATATTGACAAGGAGGAGGAGGCCGCACGCACCGAACAGGCCTCGCGCATGCCGGAAGTGGCCAAGGGGTTGGAACTACCCGACGAAGACAGCGTCTTTATCCTCGACACCTTTCAGGGCACCCCGGAGCTGGTGGAACTGTTGCCCAACCAGGTCGGCGTGGATGCCAAGACCCATCACGGGCTCAGCACGCTCAATCCGCTCGCGGGCAGGCGCGCCAGCATCGAGCTTGAAGGTGCGCACGCCAAGGTTCACCTGCACGTGAACGACCCGGCCATCTATCTCGCCCTTGAGGCGCTTGATGACGCCGAACAGGTGGTTTCCCATGCCATGCCGGTGAACACAGGCGGCGCCAAGGAAGTAGCCAACCGCAAGCACGGCGCCCACTCGCCGCAATCGGGCTTTGCCATCGTCCGGGTGGATGAGCGCAAGGCCGTCCGCATCGTGGGCTCCGTCCACCTGGGCCCCACCGGCGCCGTGACGCAAAACGAAGACGTGATCCCCACCAAGGTCGAAGTGCTCCCTGGCAAACACTGGCTCAAACTCACGCCGGCGCAACCCCTGCTGATCGGCGAATATGCCTTGGTCGAGATACTCTCCCCTTCCGACATCAGCCAGACGGTCTGGGATTTCCGCGTCGACCCGCGCACAGGCGACAACCTCGGCTCCCTGGGGCCGATTCAGAAGCAGTANNTCCGGCGCTCCCCGCCGCGCAAACTTGAGCCGCCTTTGCTCCCATTCCTCGCTATTGAAGATCCGCGGGCCGACTTCAATGAGCCGCGGCATCATGTTGAACACCGCGATGCGGTTCCACGGGCGTCCGTCGCGGGTGCGGTAGCCCTTTTCATTCAGGTCGCTCACGATGCTCGAATAGGAGAAGTCCTGCGCCAGCAGGTCCATCATCAGCAACAGCACCTTGTTTTCTTCCGGATCGACTTCCAGCCGCTTGCAATCCTCTGAGATGCGCAGGCCGTAAGGAATCGCCTCGCCGATCCCGCCTTCGGGGGGCGCCTCGGAGTCTGGCAGCTCACGCCGCCACTCGATCGACACCATCTGCCATCCAGCCGCCGTCCGCCCTTGAATAATCTCGGGACTGAATGGCCCCGCAACCACGTCCCGAACCCGCTCAAAATAAGCCATGGCACACCTCCGCAAGGACTTGCAGAAGCCATTCTCTGCATTTCCGTTGCCACGGCCAGTTGCCTGCCGGATGGGCGCAACCGGCTGGAAAATAACGAGAAAGTCGCCGCCCTGGGGACGGAACCAACCAGCCTCGGTGTCCGCTTTCGGCATTCTGTGTCCACTGGCGGACAGGACGCCCATCGCCGCTCTGAGCTGAACAGGCACCAGACCTTCCCGAAACTGAACTCCGTTCTAACTTCATCCTGAAGCGATGTCCGAAATGACATTCGCGCCGTTTTATCACTGCTTGTGCCGTCGGTCCGCCCTACAATCGCTGGTAATTATTCAGCAGGCGTTTATCGAAACAGGCTGCATCTCCACGCCTCGCGCCGTTTTCTTTCGGCCGCGAGAAAGGATTCGGGATGAACCACGGGCACGCTCGATCTAATTTCTGGTCTCTTTCAGACATTGAGTTGGCAAAAGAATGCCGCGTTATCGCGGAAAGCACCTCGGCATCGGTGAGCGCTACCGTCAAGGCAGAGGCCACGCGGCTCTACGGGGACTGGCGCAACGCCATTAATTTCCCCGAACAGGACCGGCAGGAAAAAGCGCGCCGCGCCGCGGTGATGGCTGGGCTGAGGAAGAGGACGATTCAGATACTCGTCAATCTGGGCGATATCGAGTACCAACCGGTGACTGACGAATCCGAGGAATAGAGCAAACGCGGCCGTGCTGCAAGTCCAACGCTGCCATTGGGTACAGCGTTATGCCGCCACCAATGCAACGGAATCCTGGCACCAGCAATCGGAATCGATGCACGGTATCATCCGCGCCGAAAGCGTCCTTGACCGTTGACTAAGTAGTAATTTCCGTATGGGCGGTGATGCGCCCGGAGCCCTAATAGGGCGACAGAAAACGTTCGAGAAGCCTACTTCCGGGGACCTATCCGTTTTCAATGAGCGCCTTGGCGATTTTGCGTCAATCCATATCCGAGTCAACACAGTGACGCCGTTCGCTCTTGGTCCAGTAACCACAAAATGGACTCGGAGAGAATCGTCCTCTTGCACCAATTCAAGATCCCCCTGCCGTTCTTATCGGAGCTGTGAAGTTGCGGCGCCAGCGTGTGCAATCAGGGAGGAGGCGCGACGGCACGGTGGTCGAAACAAGTGTAAGCCAACGGCCCTCGGATCAATTCTCAGACCAAATCGAGGATCAGCTTGTCGAAGTGATCGTCGTCATCAACACGGAGATCTCTGTAGTGTAAAATCTGAAGCCTTAGTGGGATATCGCAGTCCTCTCTTAGGACTGGAATCACCTTGCGTGTGATAGCCGCGGGATCAAGGGACTGGGCCATAACATTCTCGAACTTGGACCATACGCTGGCCAAATAGTTCGGTGTGAGAACCAAAAGGGTGTGACGGGAACCAATGACGGCCTTCTCCATCTCATCAATACTCAGCGCACCAGCCCTAAAATCACGATAGTCGATCAGCGTTATATATGAGTGTGCCTCAAGTTTTGGTAGTAGGGTCCCGGCGACCCACGACCGGTCTAGATGGCTATAACTGATAAAAACATCTACCATTTGGTTTCCTCACTCCCATCCTCGTCGAGGATTCGCAAAAGATTCTGGAGCGGCTCTGGAAGCGGATGCGAAACGCCCAAAGTCTCAATCCGCCTCTTTACGCGCAGCCGCGCTTCCGCTAAGGGGGAAGACCCTAGCTCAGGCTCAGAGTTTCTTGCTTTGAGCAGTTCATCCTGGGACCATTCATAGATTGTGTAAGGATTTTGAGTGTTTTCGTAGGCCGCAAGCCTGGCCAACGCCGTCTCAGGCTGCCCTAACCTCCGGTAAACCTTTGCAGCGATGGTGTCAACAATCTCCTGGTCCGTGCCATACTCAGGAACGAAGCTCGCCAATGCTGAGAGGACATCCTGCAAAAGCCTGGAGGAGGTGGCCCGATCTCCGGCGCTCAGTGCGGCAACTGCCTTCTCATAGGCTATATTCGCCACGGTTAGGGCGATCTTTGGATACCCGAACCGTTCGCTGACCTTGGCGTATTGGGATGCCTCAACAAGCGAGCCGCTCTTTCTCTTCAATTCCGCCATTCGATAGTTTAGCCGGGGGTCATTTGGCCTAGCCGATAGGGCAGCCACCAGTAGGGGTAATGCCTTGTCTTCCTCCCCTGCCTCGATCAGTGCCTCCACATAGAGGCCGAGGTGGACCTGCTCAAAGAATGGGTTCCCGTAATTCCGCGCATCTTCTAGCAGCTTCACCGCGCGACGACTTAGTGCGCCCCGCTTCGCATCAAACTCGGGTAGCTCGGACGCCTCTTTGAGGAGAAGGCTGGCTAAACCTATGTAGTTCTCCCCGTATTGCTTGCTAGCTTGAATACCCTTGTTGAACAGTTCCTTCGCACTTTGTCGATCTCCCATCTGCTCCCTTACCAGCGCCTTCTCACGGAGAATTCGAGCGGAGAAGTAAGGACCATGCGCACGCTGGCTCAAGTCGTCTAGGGATCGCTCTGCCTCGGCAAGGCTAGTGGACTCCCGAAAGTTCCGAAAGCATCGGGCCCGCAAGAGAAGGATTTCGTCATCGTGCGGGCTTAATCGAAGCCAACGGTCCGCATACTCCAGGGCCTGCCTGTAGTCTCGCTTTTCTTGGTAAAAGAAGAACACCATCTCTCGGATCGTGCCCTTGAATTCCAATGGAAGAGAGCCCGCAAGGTCCTCCATACCGACAGATCGCAGGAGGCGGGCCGCAGGGACGGCATATCGCATGAGCGTATTTGATGCTTGCAGATTCTCGTGATAGTTGACGGAGCCCGAATGCGGATCTACGGCTGAGCGCAACGCGACTGCTCGTCGGTAGGAGTACATCCCAACCTCCCGCGCGATGCGGTCCCGCCTATCTGGCTGCTCCCTCAACTGATCCTCGAAGAAAGCCTGAAGAAAGGGGTGAAGCGACATCAACTCACCCGCCTGTTCGATCAGGAACAAGTCAACCAGCCGTGTCCGCGCCTGGACCACAGGCTCAATGCCCATCTCAGCAAGCTCCGCCGCTGACAAGACGTCTTGCATCGACATCGGTTCCTTGACCGCAGCCAGAACCTGCAGAAGCAATATCTCCGGGGCACCAAGGATGGCGCCGTTGGCATACTGAAGCAGGTGCTGCGCGAGCTTTAGCTCGAATTGGTGTAGTTCATCTTCTTGCATTAGCTGCTGCGGGGTCCTGACTTTCAATAGGGACGTCAAGAGTTTGGCGGCTAAGGGGTGGCCCCCAGCAAGCTTTACAAGGGCAGCGTACTCGGGTGTCGCGCTTAACTCGGTTGCACGCTCGGTTTCGCCCAAAAGCAGATCCATTTGCTCTCGGATAAACTTCGGTTCTAAGCCGTACAGAGGTAGGGTATCGGAACAGGAAACCCAGCTAGTGGGAATGTCGGGATTTCTACTGCTGGCTATGAGTATGTGGGTACCAACTCCGGCTTCAATCAGGGAGCTTATAAAGTCCGAAATGTACGGGAGCGGCCTGCTCGAAGCGTCCAAGGCCTCTTCGGCATTGTCTAAAAAGAGGAAATACTTCTCCGATCTTGATCCAATTCCGGCAATGACGGCAGAACGCAATTCCTGATCTGAGATGTTGCTTGCCGGCTGTGGACAGTGAGCCGCCTTCAGTATTTGCCTACAAAGCAAATCGGTCGAGTGGCCGCGTGTGAGTCGAATGGTGAGCGGGCGTTTCCGAAGCCGCTCGGCCACCGAATTTCTTACAAAGGAGCTCTTCCCGAAGCCAGGGGGACCCACTACAAAAATGATTTGGTTGCGGCGCGCGGCCAGAGAGAATTCGTCCTGCTTTTCGCCGCGGTCGACGTATACCTCGTCTGAGCGGGGCACCTCGATGTGTTTGTCAATATACTCAGCGATCTGCATGAATTCGTTCCATCTGTCTGCAGAACCCGAGAGGTCAACCGTGAACGCCGAGCCTAAGGCAACCTCAAGCTGACGAGGAAAGGGATGCGCGTCTAAGCGGGCCACGATGATGCGGACACCGAATTCCTGCGCAGCCCGGAACGTAGCGAAGTTTGCCTCCAGTTTCAGATACTTGCTCTGGGAGGCGCTCTCGCTCATGAGAATCAGGAACCACTTCGCGTCTGAAGCAGCCTCGGAAATTGCCTCCACCAAAAGGTCCCCACCATTCAAATCCAGTTCCCTTATCCAACTCTCGTTTCCCAAGAGATCGACGAGCGCACTGTGAAGTTCCAAAGCAATAGCCACGTCGGGCTCAGCATAGGAGATCAGAACGCTTTTTGGCGGAGGTGTCATTGATTGTGAATGGTAACAGCCCAAACTGCTCATCCACACCGATTTACGCGTAAATGATGGGATTGGTCCTGAAAAACGCCCAAGTGTCCGAGAATGCGGTCGCGACTGGTTTGTGGCCAAGCCGGAAATTACTACTTGGTAAACATCTGCCGAGGTTCCCTAAATGGGGGACGGGGTACAGCCAACACCGGAACGGCAGCGCCCTACTCCCGCACGCTGATCCCCAGCGCCTTCATCTTGCGATAAAGATGGCTGCGTTCAAGCCCCAGCAACTCCGCTGCCCGGCTCACGTTATTGCGTGCCTCTTCAACCTTCTTGAGAATGTAATCCCGCTCGTACGCGTCGCGGGCCTGCTGCAAGGTGGAAAAGTCCTCCCTCAATCGCGTCCCACCCCTTTGCGTCAAAGGCGGCAGTTGCTTGCGTTCGATGCGCAGCGTTCGCGGATTGAGGATGAGCACCCGCTCAATCACGTTCTTCAACTCGCGCACGTTGCCCGGCCAATGGTATTGGGCCAGCACTTCGAGCGCCTCGTCGCCGATCTCCATGCGCGGCCGTCCGTATTGCCGGCCAAAGTCAGCCAGAAACTCACGCACCAGCGGCGGAATATCCTGCTTGCGTTCGCGCAGAGGCGGCACGGAAAACGGCACCACGTTGAGACGGTAAAACAAATCCTCGCGGAAATTGCCCTTGGCGATCTCTTCTTCCAGGTCTTTATTCGTCGCGGCAATCAGCCTCACATCCACGCGCAACGGCTGCGTTCCACCCACTGGAGTGAAAAGCTGATCGTCCAGGGCGCTCAGCACCTTGGCCTGCGTCTTCAGGCTCATGTCGCCCACTTCATCCAGGAAGAGCGTTCCCCCGTCCGCGCGCTCCAGCGTGCCGCGCTGCTCAGGTGGGCCGCCGGGTTGCGCACCATGCCGGTAGCCAAACAGTTCGGCCTCGATATGCGCCTCGGGAATGGCCGCGCAGTTCAACTCCACAAACACGCGGTCGCGGCGCAGGCTTTCCGCATGAATCGCGCGTGCAATCAGTTCCTTGCCCGTGCCCGATTCGCCGTAGATCAGCACGCGGCCGTTGGTGGGCGCCATCAGCCGAATCTGCTGGCGCAGTGCCTTCACCGGCACGCTGTCGCCTGTGAGCACCGAGCCCACGCTGAACTGCCGCTTGAACTCCAGGTTCTCTGTGCGCATCCGCCGCGCTTCCACCGCGTTCTTCAGCACAATCAGCGTGCGATCGAGCGAGAGAGGCTTCTCGAGAAAGTCATAGGCCCCCAGCTTGGTCGCCTTCACCGCCGCCTCAATCGTCCCGTGCCCGCTGATGATCACCACCTCGGGCCGTGTCTCCCGCGCCAACTCGTGGATATCGGCGAGCACGTCGAGCCCATCGCGATCGGGCAGCCAGATGTCGAGCAGGACCACGTCGTACTGCACATCCTGGATCAACACCAAGGCCTCGGCCGCCGTGCCCGCGCTCGCCACGCCGTAGCCTTCCTCGCGCAAAATATCTTCAAGGGACGTGCGGATCTCCGCCTCGTCGTCGACCACCAGGATGTGGTTCATGAGTGTATTTCCTTCACTGCTTGCGATTGTCCTGCATCCATCGGCTGCTGTCCTTCCGGCTCCAGCAACGGCACGCGCACCAGAAAGCGTGCACCCTTGGGGCTGTTGCTCTCTGCGCTGATTGAGCCGCCGTGTTCCTGCACAATTTTGGCCGCGATGGAAAGTCCCAGTCCCGTGCCGCGGTGTTTGGTGGAGTAGAACGGCAGAAACAGCCGCTCGCGAATTTCGTCGGTCAGTCCATGGCCGGTGTCGGAGACCACCACTTCCACCGCCGTGCCGTCTTCGCTGAGCGAGCTGCGAATGCCAAGCACCCGCAGCAGGCTGCCCTGCATGGCCTCGGCCGCGTTGTCGATCAGGTTGGCCAGCGCGCGGCGGATGGCTTCAGGATCGGCCAAAACCGCGGGCAAACCCGGTTCCAGGTCGCGCTTCACCGTGATGCCATCAAGACGTCCGGCGAACAGCGCCAGAGCCTCTTCCGCAACCTCGTTCATATCGCACGCGCGCGGCTGCGGCGCGGGAAACTGCGCCAGCGCCGAAAACTGATCGACCAGCGTACGCAATGTGCCCACGCAGCCCAGGATCACTTCACTGCACTTGCGAATCACGTTGGGCGAGTCCGGCTGGCCGCGATCCAGATGCTTGCCGATCCGCTCCGCCGACAGCGCAATCGGGGTGAGCGGATTCTTGATTTCGTGCGCCACGCGCTGCGCCACTTCCTTCCACGCCAACTGTCTCTGCGCCCGCAGCAGTTCCGTCGTGTCCTCCACCACCAGCACGGTTCCCTGCTTTCCGTGGCCCAGATCAAGCCGAGCGCTGGTCACGGCCAGGTGTATGGTACGGCCCCGCGCATGAAGTTCAATCTCGGCGGAGGCCGCCCCCATGCGATGTCCGCGGCGAATCACCGCGGCCAGCTCGTCCGCGCATTCGGCCGGCAGCGACGCAGCAATATTCTCGCCCCGCATGCCTGCGTCATCGCCCCGTCCCATCAGCACGCCAAACGCGCGATTGGCCTGCAGCACGGTCCCGGCGCCATCCAGCGTGACCACGCCGCTGGGGATCGTCTCCACAATGGTCTCCAACTCGCGCCGCCGCTCCTCGATGGCCAGGTTGGCCGCTGTGAGTTGCGCAGACGAGGTCTCCGCCAATTGCCGGCTGGTCTCCAGATCGGCTGCCATGTGGTTGAACGAGCGCACCAGCTCCGCCATTTCGCCGGTCGTGATCAGTTCCACGCGCTGCTCATATTTGCCGGTCCTGATTTCGTCCATGGCATCGGCCAGCGCCGCCACCGGCCGCGTGATCTGCTTCGACAGGAACATGGCCAGCCACACGCTTGAGAAGAAGACAAACACGGTGACCACCAAAAGGAGAAGAAAGAAGTTGGCGCGGATGCGATTGCGCGATCGAAATAGCTGCCAGTACTCGGCTGAACCCCTGCGGATACGCGCGGTGGTCTTGCTGAGACCCTGCGGCATGGGCAGTGCCGCCACCACCACTTTGCCGGATGCAGTCACCGACATGCCCAGCGCAAACTCCTGATCGCCGATCCGAATGATGGGCTGGTCATTGCGCTGCGCCGAGGTTAATAAATATTCTGAGAGAAGTCCGTGAAGCGGAATCGCCGCCCGGCTCTCGCCTTCATCGGTCCTTTCCGGGAGCCACGGAATCAGGCTTGCCGAGGTCGACTGAGGAGGAGCCTGAAAGGTGGCCAACACGCGCCGGTCCTTGCCGTAGACCAAAACAAATCCGCCATCCAGAGTGATGCGGTGCGAGCCGAGCACATCCTGAAGAGGCGCCGAGTCTCCGTCCGGCGCACCCGTGGCCGCAATCGACTCCGCCTCGCCGCGCGCGTTGCTCGCCACATATTGAGCCAGTTCCAGCACTACGCGCGTCGAATCCTCTCGCAACTCGGAGGTATTCGGCGAAAACCATCGGTCGATCGAACGGTTCATCAGGAAGAAGCTGAAAAGAAACATGCAGAATGCCGGCGTGAGCGCAATGAGAGCGGCGCCGAGCACCATGCGCGTTCGCAACCGCGCGCCTAACGCACCGCTGCCCTGGTCCGCATAGAGCTTCAGGATGTTCCTCAATAACAGCATGAGGAACCCAATGAGCATCACGAACAGCAGCACCGTGAGACTAGTGAACGCAAGCGTCTCGCCCGACGTTTCCGGGTTCAGAAAGCTCACCTTCGACGTGTTGAATGCCTGCAGGCCGCCCAGCAACCCCAGAAACACCAACACCCCTAAGGAAAGCAGAACCACGGCCCGACGCCGACGATCGAGGTTGAACAACATGCGTGGATTATAGTGCGGACGGGGAACCGCGGTCCCTTCGCCGAGGCTTGGCCGCGCGGCGTTGTGGGTTCTGCGCTCGTGGACTCCGCCGGCTGACCTTGGACCTTCGACGTCGATTCAGATTCTGGACGAATAGAGCCAGCCACCAAGCCCCGTGCCCCAATCCCGATGGCTCTGCAAAGGCCCTCGCCCTCAGATCGCCCGCAGCACCCGCACCGGCAAAAAGATCACCGCGCCCACCAGTTCCAGCGCTCCGCCCACCGCGATGCCGACCAGGCGAAACGGCAGCAGCAGCAGCCACACAAACGGATAAGCGATTAGCGCCAGCAGCGCCAACGGCCAGCACAGTACAAGCAGAATGCACCACAACAGAAACTTCGCCATCGCACCATCCTTGCCGCGCGTTCATCCAACCGCACCGGCCCGTTCTATTGATACGAACCCCAGCCGGGAACCGTTCCCGGTAGAGCTGACCCGCGGGTGCCCCATGTCTCGCTTCTGAGACATGGGATCACCCCGCCTCAGCCTCCGTCCGTTCCGCCAGCCACCCCAGGCGAACGCGCTGACAGTCTTGCTGCCTCGCTGACTTGCTGACTTGCTGCCTCGCCACCCCGAATCACTCCGCCGTTTTGTACAATCGATCATCATGAAAGCAATTGCGACGGTCATTGTTTTGAGTGCGAGCCTTCTCGTCCACGCCCAGACCCCGGCTCCCCATAGCGCTTCCACCAAAAGCTCTCCCGCGAAGACCAGTGCGGCCCACACCGCCGCTCCCGGCCCGCGTCCATCCCTGCTCAACCCGGCATCGCTCAAGGCCAAGGCGCCCGCGGTCTTCAAGGCAAAGTTCACCACCACCGCAGGCGACTTCGTGGTCGAAGTGCATCGCGAGTGGGCGCCCCTCGGCGCAGACCGCTTTTACAACCTGGTCCGGTACGGCTACTTCACCAACGCGGCCTTCTTTCGCGTGGTTCCCGGCTTCGTTGTGCAGTTCGGGCTCAGCGCCGACCCCGCCGTCAACAAGGTCTGGAAGACCGCCACGATCCAGGATGATCCCGTCGTTCAAAGCAACAAGCGCGGAAACCTGGTCTTCGCCACCGCCGGTCCCAACACCCGCACCACCCAACTGTTCATTAACTATGCTGACAACGCCCGCCTCGACCGCATGGGCTTCGCCCCCTTTGGCAGCGTCGTCGAAGGCATGGATGTGGTCAACAAAATATATGCTGTCTACGGCGAATCCCCGCGCCAGGATCTGATCGCCGAGCAGGGCGACGCCTACCTGAAGACCTATTTTCGCGACATGGACAAGATCAAGCTGGCGCGGATCGTTCCGGCCGTTCCGCCCGCGACCCACGCCCCGGCGGGGGCCAAACCAGCGGCCAAGCCATCTCCCAAACCGGCCGCCAAACCCGCCCAGCACTAGGCCCCGCGGATGCGTCCCATCGGCCGGCTGATCGGCAGGTTCACCGGTCCAGGCTGCGGAGGGGAAGAAAAGGGCTCGCCGATTGTCTAATCAGTAATTGCCGAACAGGCGGTCAGCCGACCGGAACTCGATCCTGACGGCTCAATGTCTCATTGGGAGTGCACAATCAGCAACCAATTCACTTGCCAGGATCGTGTCATCTTGAGCGAGCACAGCGAGTCGAAGGACCGCTTCTCACTTCACTACCCACAGATTTGTCATCCTGACTGAGCGCACCGAGTCGAACACTGCTTCTCACTTCATTACCCACAGATTTGTCATCGCTGAGCAAGCGCAGCGAGTCGAACACCGCTTCTCACTTCACTACCCACAGATTTGTCATCCTGAGCGGAGCCGGTCGGCTTTTTGACCGGCGGAGTCGAAGGATCTGCGGTTGCCTCTTCATCACCGCGCATAAATACCCCGTTGCGGTAGCATGACCACCATGGACCAGCGCAGCTACTCCCCTTACATCGTGGCCAGCCGCAGCCATACCCTCTACATTGGCGTCACTGGAAACCTGCGCAAGCGAATCTTCGAGCACAAATGGAGAGAGCATGATGGCTTCACTCAGCGATATCACTGCGACCGCCTTGTCTGGTTCGAATGCTTCCAGGAAGTGGCGCAGGCGATCACCCGGGAGAAGCAGTTGAAGGGATGGAGACGGGACAAGAAGATCGCGTTGATTGAGAACACGAATCCCGCGCGGAGGACCATTCACCGCACCCGCCTGCCCGAAGCCCTCGGCGACGTTAGTTTCAATAGCCGCATGTTCTGTGTACGGCGCGGGATGTCGCAGATGCAAATTCAATGAACTCCCGAAGCATGCAGTTGATAACCGTGGGAAATTATCACGTTCTCGGCACAGCGCACCAGCTCCCTGTTCCTCAAGAATCTGTACTCATCAGCCGTGTTCGCATGCGCCTCGAACTCAACCTTGAATTCCCGCGCCAGTTCTAAAATTCGTCTCAGTCGCACGCACTCCATCGGCAGAATGTCAAAGAAGTAGTCCGTTATCGGATGGTGTTTGGAAAGGTACTGATCCTGCGTGCGCCGGTACCAGCGATTGACACGACCCTTTTCACCTACTGCGAATGATTGGTTCCTTCTTACGATTGTTCCTTCCGGCAAAAGCTTTTGGAGCAGAACGTTTGCGCAAAGATGCATGTGGTGGTGACCATCTACGCGAGTGGGCTCCGCGCCGTAGAGCCGCTCGAACTCCTCAATCTGCGCCTTGGTCACATAGTCGAACGAATTTACCAACAGCGGATTGAAGAGAATCCGGGTATAGGTGTTCCTATGAAGAAATGAGGCAATTCTCTGATGATGCTCTCGTAGCTGGGACGGAATCCCGTGAGTTGTGAAGCCACACGTGAAGTTCAAGTGAAGACCAGCATCAATATCGTGTTCACGCGCTAGGCAAGCCGCGCGCTCCGAGTCGTCCATGAACACCATGGCGCTCACGCAGGAAAACGCTCGCTCTTGTGCGCACTCGAAAATTCGGCCCGTAGTGTCAGAGTTCAGACCCCAATCGTCCGCATTCAAAATCACGATGGCGGCCCGAGGCCAAAGCGATGAATCGGTCGAAATATAACTCGATTCTTCTCTCGTTTTGAATGGGCGATCGTGAGTTGCGGCCGTTTCACTTGTGTCACATTGCATCGCTCTTGAACCCCTGCCCTTCGGCTTCAACTAGAGCCCGAGGCCCCAGTTGAATACGTTCCACCATGGCAATATCGAGAGGCACGAGCAAACAGACCCGCAAGGACCGGTTATCTGAAGTCTATATACAGTCACGACAAAGTGGTCTCACAACCTACGCACTTCGGTCGCCTTTGAAACATAGATGATATAACCGTGACGAGCCAGAAACAATGACCCTTTGGTCATAAAGCCCGGCACGAAAGTGCAATAACTCGAGTTACCTGCAATGAGTCGCAGTTACCATGGTTAGATTACTGATCCCAGCCTTGGATTCAACGATGCGTATGTAGGTTAGTATCACAAGCCGACAAGGTTCTGGTCCATGGCGTCGAAGCTTCCGACCAACCATTCCTCGTGTAAACGTGAAAGAGCAACCGCTCACATTGAAGAAGGGTGCAGAGGAGCAATAGCTATACACGTAACCCGAGCGTCTGCGCTGTGTGAACAAGCAATGTGAACTAAGCATCACCTTGCAGACCAGTCCGACCGATATGCCGGATTACCAGTGCCCGGTTCGATGAAACCTGCGTTCCGGTTGGATCGCGGACAATTCGGACCTTTCTCGAATCTCCGCCTCGAAAATCACTCGAGGCTAGCGCAAATTGAGTAGAAGAAGGATCGGCGGTCAGCCACCCGGAGCCCGCAATAGGTGCCAGCTCCAGTGGATCTTGCAGGCCTGGCGCAAACGCGAGGCGGCGCGGAAATAGGCGCGAAAAACTCCGCCTATCGCACTTTTCGGCGCCTTGCAGGCGTTTTTTCAGCACCCTTTGGATACCGGCAGGCCGACTTTCGGTCATTCTGGAGGTCGACTCTTTTGTACACCTGCGAGGCGACTCGTAACCATGCTGTGCTGGGTGCCCCACCCTCGGCGCGTC
>PLXP01000043.1 GCA_003151435.1 Acidobacteriaceae bacterium | reverse complement strand
GCTACAACATGCCCGGCTGGCGCGTGGGATTCATGGTGGGCAACCCGGTGCTGGTCAACGCCCTCGCGCGGCTCAAGAGCTATTTTGACTACGGTACCTTCACGCCCATCCAGGTCGCGTCGATTCTAGCGCTCGAAGGGCCGCAGGAGTGCGTGCATGAAATCTGCAACACCTACCGCGTCCGCCGCAACGTATTAGTGGAAGGCCTCAACAAGTTAGGCTGGCCGGTAGCTCTGCCCATGGCAACCATGTTTGTCTGGGCCCAGATCCCCGAGCAATACAGGAAAGAAGGCTCGCTGGAGTTTTCGAAGCGCTTGCTCATGGATGCCAAAGTGGCGGTGAGCCCCGGCATCGGCTTTGGCGACTACGGCGACGGGCATGTGAGATTCAGCCTGATTGAAAACGAAGAGCGGACGCGGCAAGCGCTAAGAGGGATCAAGGCGATGTTCGCAAAGGCGTAATGATAATCCTCTTCAAGGGATCACACTTATCATTTTCGTGCTGCGGATGCCTCAATCGCAGCCGTCCTTAGTCCCCGGCCTAATGCCGAGAACTCGGTAAAACATCGGGTGAATCATTGCACTTGTTTCCATACCAATCGTATCCGCCACGATTGTCGACGGACCTTCATGAGACCATTGATATGATTCAAATGCTTCAGTTTTTAGACCTAGTAGCCCAGTGATGTAAAAGATATGCACCATTGACCGGACGAATACCTCCCAAGGTATGACCTTGTCAACGACAGCCCGTGCTTGTGTCGAAAGAAGGTCTTGCTTATCTTGTCCTTGGCTGCGGATACTATGACTCAAGCAGAATTCTTCTACCTGATCACGCGGAATCGAGCTGAGGCGGAACGAACAAGGCCGTTTTTTCAGCAGTGCAGAACATTCGATCAGGGACGGGAAGTCACTTATCCATTCATCCTGCAGGCTACGGAGTCTATTCTTTGAATAGACTCCCTCCCCTTGAAAAACTATTTCTCTGGTCAGAACTGCTTTCCCAGCGGCATGCTCAACGATGTTATTGAAGAATTCAATCAAATCTCTTGGCCTCATCAGAGTTCGAGCAATGAGATAGTCTGCCCCATCCTGATTCGTTTCAATTTTCTTCGGAACAATGTCGAAAAAACCAACCGGCTTTTTGGTGTATGTCTGGCGCACGAGTGAATTCACGCGCTTGTCCAGCATCTCTAGCAGCTGATCCTTCGTCCAGCGCAATGGAAGGTAAAGGCTCCGGTACTTTTCCTCTTGAAACCCAGAATCGCGGGTGAATCTAAAGACGCGCTCGATCAGATCTGTTCGAAGTGCCGCAACGATTTTGATATTACGCACCTGTAAAAAATCTCGGATAGTCTCAATGAGACTTCTAATCAACAGATATCGGAACCCTTCGTCTACCCAATTTTCGTCAAGGCGGTCGATGCAAATGTAGAACTTCTGCTTTTCATCCGAGAACACATCTTCATTGAGGAAGATCAGAACGTCCGTTAGTTCGCGCATCTGAATCGAATTAATTACAGATTTTCCTCGTTGCACCACCTCGACCTTTTCCTCGGCGCTGAGTTTCGAAGCACTTCCAACACCTAACTCAACGATGGAAATCTTACCGTGAACACTCGCCGTAAGTTCGTCCTCCATCTTGCGAGTGATTTCTTTGATTCGATATTCAGTGTCTTCCCAAAATTGATCTCCCCACTTGAGGAGGTATTTGATCGCGCGCTCTTTGTGAGGATCATGAAGCAGTAGCGATTTGATTCGGTCGAGGAAGGATTTCGCCTCTGTTTTGGTCCGCAGATCGTACCTGCGTCGCAAAAGCTCGACGGTGAAAACGTGCCGCCAAAGCAGCTTAAAGAAAAGGTCAAGCTTGACCCCCGCTTCGAGGAAGAATTGTAGGATGGTCGAATTCGTCAGGTAATTGAATGAGAGAGTCTCAGGATTGATTATGATTGCGTTTGTTTCGTCGGCAAGCTTTTTTATTAGAGCACTTTTCCCGGCACCTGTCCTGCCGAGGATAAGCCTGCGACGATCCGCGCAATCGACCAGCGGTTCCAGATCGCCGTTGTCCACAAAGCAGTCCGCCAAGAACTTAGCGTCCTCTTCTGCTGCAGCGGCACCGATTGAGGCGTGCTTTCGAAATGTAAATTTTTCGGATGATTGCATCTAGCCGCGAATCCCCCGTAGACACTATACGGTACTCCATTCCAAGATTGGGCGGTTGACCACCTAGTGAGCAGGAAGATGGTGCAGACGTGGGATCACCACGACCTTCAATTCATCTTCACGCCGCATCGTCCAGCGTCACCGTAACCTTCCGCCCCAACGTCGCCGCAATATTCACCAGCGCATCCAGCGTGAACCGCGCGATCCGTCCGCGCAGCAGATCGTTGATTCGCGGCTGCGTCACCCCACATCGACTGGCTGCTTCGGCCTGCGTCCATTCGCTGCGCTTCACAATCTCGGCAATCTGCTGCATCAGCCGGGTGCCCCAGGCCTCGCTTTTGAGACCTGGGATGCGATTTCGGCGACTTTCGAAGCGGATTTTCAGCCCCTTTGTATACCTGCCGGGCGACAAATGCTCAAAGCTGCGGCCGCCCCGAATGTCGTCCTGCAGAGCATCATGATGAGCCGCCGGGTGCCCCAGGTCTCGCTTTTGACACCTGGGATGCCAACGAACCTCAACGCCTCGCGTGCCTTGCCGATCCGACAAAGCGAATTCGCTAAATGACTTCAATTGGAGCCATCCCTTACGGCAGGAAGAATTCCTACCAGGAGGGCCAGCCATGGCTTCCGTCGAGAAAATCAGTATCGCTCTCCCCCCCGAGATGGTTTCGCTCGTTCGCCAGGCAGTCGAAACCGGCGAATACGCCTCCAGCAGTGAAGTAGTCAGGGACGCGCTGCGGGACTGGTCTCACAAGCGCAATCTTTGTCAGCAGGGTATCGAGGAATTGCGCAATGGCAACCTTTGGCAATTTGGCGGTAGCGGGAACGACTCCAGTGTGTTGAACTATGGGTCGCTCGATGATCTATGGGAATACAATCCGTCCACCGGCGAATGGGCGTGGATAGCAGAATCGCAGAGGACCGCTGCTCTACGTGAACATGACTTACCGCCCCTTCCGAAGACCGTTTCAGATGACATGGAGAAGGGGTACCAAGCAATTGCCCGAAAGTATCCTGAAGTTGCGATGAAAGCTCAGACGGCCGGAGCCGTCCGCTATTCCTTAGTAATTGCAAATGGGGACTACACAAAGACATAGAATGCTGCGACATCTGTTGGAAATGCGTAACGGGGAAGGATCCCCTTGTAAAGAAGCCTATCCAGGAGATTTGTGGTAAGGGCACCAACGACTGGATTGGCTTCGTCCTCTTCGGTCGCTACATTTTCCTCACCTTCGCTCGGCTCCTCAGATAGTCCGTTGCTCATTTGATTGTTTTGGACTGGAATCGCATTTGAAGATGCTCCCGGATCCTCCGGCTTGCCAAAGTCTATGGCGTCGTCTATAACTTTCAACGTCTCGCACACAATCCCATCCAACAGGTGCATGCGACTCTGCTCTGACAACTCTTCAGGAACCCATCCGTCAACCTGCTTTCCCGACTGGAGTAAAAAATGGGAAACGTGAAACCGACTATTGAAGCGAAGTGCATTTCGGCGTTGCCGCCAGGAGTTTGCTGGCCTCTCTCTTCAGCGCCTCCGCAAAGTCTAGGGCCAGTGCTGGCTGCACAACGAGTGGAAGTGTCCGGCTCAGTCCCTTTTCGAGTTCCTCTGGACTGTCTGAGTACTCTATCCCAAGAATCATCAGCATTCCCGCGACGTGGCGCATTTCCCAGCCAGTCATTGGCTTAAGGATTACATTGCCGATTTCATCCGTCTTGAACTCTGCCATACTCTTTCTCCTCTTCCGCTGAAAGCGCAGAGGTTAGTATGTAGTTCCCAAGCGGAAACCACGACCTGTTGGGGTTGGTGGCGTCAAGTAAATACCCCTATTATCGAAAGGCCTCGGCACTTAGAAGCCAATCAACTGATCGTAGTCTCTGGCTTCTCATTCCCGATTCATGCTGCGGGCGCAACGGCAACTCGCAGTTTGGTGCGAATTTTCACTTTCTACACGCGAGAGTACGGGATCCAGACCTGCATTGCGGCCGGACTCCTGTTTGCCCAAGCGTAGTACGGAATCAGTTTCAACGTGGTGGGCGCTTCATCCACCTTTTCGTCATTCAGAACCGAGTAATAGAGACCCTTTTCTGCCGTTGAATGACTGAAGGCCCCCGGGTGTTCGAGGACCATCACACCGTCCAGAAGACTCGGATCGAACCTGGAGGTCGTTGCTGCATTCACCTGTACTGTGTAACCGGTCAGATCCATTGCGTGTTTGTGATCGCTTTGGTCCAGATGTTCCATGCAGAAAACGATCGGTCCGCGTTGGAAGGCGACTCGTCCCCGGTCCTCGGTAACTGCCGGGTTCGCCTTAATCAGGCGCGAAGTCATATCGAAGTTCAGCTCGATCGTGTCGTTCGCTGACCATTGACGATGAATGGCAAGGTACTCGCCCTCTCGCGCCCCATTTACTGGCGTCCCATTCACATTTACGGTGGTATTTGCCGACCAGCCTGAAATTCGAACATACATCGCAAACTCGCTTGGCGTTGCTGGGTTGACGGTTAACTTGACGTCGCCGTCCCAGGGGTAGTTCGTTCTCTGTTCGATCTTCAGACCATTACCATTATGCAGGCGCCAGTTCATTTCAGAGTTGTCATAGAGATGAACATAGACGCCATCGGAACTCGTGCTGTAAAAGTAGCCCGGCAATGACGCAAAAGTCCTCTCTAGATTGGGAGGGCAACAGGTTGTGTCATACCAAGGGTTGCGGATGTTGTTACCCGGGGCCTGCCAGTCGCCGCTGTTACGCGAGGGATCGAATGCAAGCGGATTTCGGTAGCAATACGTCTTGCCGTCGAGCGACATTCCAGAGTTGATTCCGTTGTAGAGCGCTCGTTCAATCACGTCGGTAAATCGCGCCTCTCCTGATGCCGCAAGCATGCGCCAGTTCCACATCATGTTGCCGATCGCCGCACAGCTTTCGCCGTATGCGCTCGCGTTTGGCAGCTCATACGCGTCGCCAAAAGCTTCGCCGGCTTCACGCGCCCCCACACCGCCGGTGATGTAGAGTTGATGTGCAGCCAGATCCTTCCACAGCGCATTTAAGGCCTTCCAATAACTCTGATCTCCGGTCTCGAGATAGTAGTCTGTCGCTCCACAGCAGGCGTACATGGCGCGGACTGCATGCCCTTCGAGCTTAGTGCGCGAGGTAAAAGGAATGCCGCAGAACATATAAGTGATCTGCTGCGGCCGTAAAGGAATTCTGCTGTCCCCATGGAGAATATAGCCCGCAAGGTCCAGATATTGGCGCTTGCCGGTGGTGCGGTAGAGTTCAATCAGGGCCATCTCGATCTCCGGATGACCTGCGACAATTCCTTTCTGATTCTTCTCCGGCCCATAGTTCGGAATCAGGAACTGATCGACAAAGCGAATGCCGGCATCGAGCAGCGTGCGATCCCCGGTGGCGCGATAATAGGCGATTGCACCTTGTAACATGTGGCCGACGCAGTACAACTCGTGGCCGGTTGTCTGAGTTTCGTACAACATGCGCTTTGGCTTTCTATCTTGAACGTAGTAGGTATTCAGGTAGCCGCCAGGCTCTTGGGTGGCGACGATATCGTGGATCATTGCGTCGGTGGCTTTCCGCAGTTCCGGCGAGTCGCCCGATTGCAGGGCAAATGCAACGGCCTCGGTCCACTTATAGATGTCAGAGTCAGAGTAGACCGGCCCCTTCTGTGGCTCAGAGGACCGCCCGTTAAGCCTGAGAAAGTTGTCCATGCGCCCGTGTGCAAGCAATTCATCGCGCATGGTTGGAATACTATCCGCGAGGTTCGTCTTGCGTCTCTGCGACCAGAATCCATCCTTGATGACGACTGCCCCAACAGGCACCGTCTTAAGCTTGGCGTAGGGCGAGTGGGAAAGATCGATCACGCCAGCGTCTCCCCTTGTCGTGTTCGCGGCCTCTTTCTCGTCCGCAAAAAATGAGAGCAAGCTGCCGGTCCTCGGCTGCGCATGGCCTATAGCGGTTGGGACCATTGACGCTGCGGCAGAGGCTATGAAAGCGCGGCGAGACAAGTTGGTTTTCATCAATGTGCTCCTCTCCAAATCCCGAGGTTCGTTTCTCTTCTCAAAAAGGCATTCGGCCAGGTAGACGCTTGCTGATGGGGATCCCCGCCTTGTGTTCAATGAGAAACGAGCGTTCAGCGCGGTAACGAATAGCTCAAAGTATCTTTGCGAAAGCTGAGTGATGGTCTTCGGCTGGCGCACTCGCTTTGCGTTCTCTTAGCGAGAGGCTGCCGAGAACGAATTCATTGTATTCCCTTTCTCATCGTTCGATAATCCAATTGGTTCGTCAAAATCAGCGGACAAGAGAGCATCCTTGTATTCCCTCCAAGACCTGCACAAGACGACAGAACTGCCAGTTGGAGGGATGGCTTCTCCGGCCAGGATCGGCCTCAGATTGAAGAGGTTCGGAGTCTCCTTTTGCAGCAACCTCAAAAGCAGCTAGCTGCTAATATGTTCGCGGGCAGTCACGGGGTGCGAAACTCATAACGCAGGTAGCAATGGCGTTGCGGCAAGCTGCTGGCTAAACTCTCGACTCTTGCAGGGAGGCTTCTTGGGTCCGGTACGAGAATCTTCGGTCCATTCACAGTCTCCAAGCCTTCTGGCCAAGCGTTGGATTGTGACCCTGTTTACCATTGGCCTAATCACGGGCCTGCATGCGCACATCGCACATGCACAGAAGCCTGCCGCGCAACAGCAAGCTGGGATGGGCGGCGTCGCTTCAGCAGGAGTGTTCGCCCCCGTCTATGACTCAGAGAAGCGGCCTATCACGGCCGGCGGATTTGTGAACGCGGGAACGGTGGTCTTTGAGGACGCGACCAAAGCGGCTGGGCTTGCCTCATGGCGGCACGTGATGGGCACGCCTCAAAAGAAATACATTCTGGAGACAAACGGCTCTGGAGTGGGCCTCATCGATTATGACAACGACGGCTGGCTCGACATCTATCTCGTTAACGGATCGACCTACAATGCACTGGAGGGCAAAGAGAGTCCGCCCCATGCTGCCCTGTTCCATAACAACCACGACGGTACCTTTACCGACGTCGCGGCCGCGGCTGGGGTCACAAATGATCGCTGGGGGTTCGGCGTCGCTATCGGCGATTATGACAACGACGGCTGGCCTGATATCTTTGTTGCGAATTTCGGCAAGAACCGTCTCTTTCACAATAATCGCAACGGCACTTTCACCGACGTAGCCGAAGAGGCCGGCGTGACCTTGGGCAACTGGTCCGACGGCGCGACGTGGGGCGACTATGACGGCGATGGCCTATTGGACCTGTTCGTCTCAGGCTACGTGCATGACGATGTAAGGAACCAGCCTAGTGGTGTCCGCCACACAGATG
>PLXP01000083.1 GCA_003151435.1 Acidobacteriaceae bacterium | reverse complement strand
GGACTTTCACCACAGGCTGTTAGGTACTGCAAAATCATTCAACCTGGATGGGACCACAGGCTGTGAATCACGGCCTGCGGCTCTCAACCAATTCTGTTTCTAGCTGCGTCTCTGCGGGTCGCCTTCAAGTTACTTCGGTCCCGTCGAAGAGGCGCCTCCTGCGGGATTCATCCCACCTTCGATAGCCAGCGGCTTTTCGGGCTTCATGCTTTCAATCAGCTTCTCTACCGGCATGGTTACGGGCGATGGGGCGGTAGCCGCACCGGCTGCCTTGTCATCGGGCGTGTGCATGGGAAGGATTGAGTTATGCGGCATGAAATCGGAAGGGTAATTCAACTTTGGCAGAGTTGCGCCCGCGGGTATGGGCTGAACGATCTCGGGGGTGACAATCACGATGAGCTCCGTGTTGGTCTTCGTCTTCGAGATGGATTGAAAGAACTTGCCAAGGACCGGAATATTTCCGATGAAGGGAATCTTCTGGAAGGTTTCAGTTTCTCGATTGTCGAGCAGCCCACCAATGGCGAAGCTTTGGCCTTCGCTGAGTTCAATCTCGGTCTTCACTTTTCGTATGTCGATGGCGGGCACTTGAAAACCGGATAACTGCACGCCATTGGAGAAGTCGAGCGAACTGACTTCAGGAGCGACCTGCAGATGGATGGTTCCGCGCGGAGTGATCGTGGGAATGAAGTTGAGACGGATTCCAAATTCCTTGAATTGAATCGAGACGGAGGTTCCCGTGCTGGTTCCCTGTACCACGGGATAGGGATATTCGCCTCCGGCGAGGAAGCTGCCCTGCTTGCCGTTCTCCGCGAGCACGTTGGGCTCAGCGAGGACTTGCACAAGACCTTTGCCTTCGAGGGCCTGAATGGTAGCGCCAAGATTGAGGCCAGGAAAAAAGGCGAAGAGGTTAAGCTCGTTCGACAGAGTCGCCGCCGCAGAAGTTCCACTGCTGGGAAGGCTCAGGCCTGGCGGAGAAAACTGCCCGGTGGTAACACCGCCAACGGTGTTGCCGAGGCCGGTGCTGAATATGTTGATACCGAGCTGATTGCTCATGCTGCGGTCTACGCTAGCGAAAATTACCTTGAGGAGAATTTGCGGCTGCGCGGCGGGCACTTCGACATTGAGCAGGTTGACCACTTTTCCGGCGACGGAGGCGATCTGAACGGCGCGGTCGGAGCTGGTGAGATCCTTTGCGGTGCCGCTGAGGAAGATGGCACCATTGTCAGAGCTGACCTTGAGGTCCTGGCCTGGGAACTCTTTGCGGAGTTCGCGGCGCACGGCATCGAGGCTGTCGTTGGAGTTGGAGAGGCTGGCGCGCACTGTGACGTTGAAGAACTCGCGATTGCCGCCCTTCTCCCAAAGAATCAGGCTCGTTTCTCCCGCAGCTTTTCCATTAATCAGGATCTCGTTGCGGCTGATGGCGGTGGCCTCAGCAAAACCGCCCAGTCCGACGGATACGCGCTCGATGGGCTGCGCACAATCGAGCAGCACCGACCGGCCTACGACAACCGAAAGATCGTTCGACGAATCCTGCTTTGAAACGGCGGAAGCATGGGAGAGCGGCGCCGACCCCTGTGCGTGCAAGGCTGCGGCAGCGGAGATGGAAAGAAATGTCGCGCCAACACAGCTGACGATGAAATAGGCTTTCGCTCTCACTCTTTCGCCTCGGGGGCCGCGATTTTTTGTTCAGTACGCTGCGACCCATTCAATACTTCTATGGAGTAACTCTGCGGCGCCGGTTTGCGCGTGGCACCGGAAGCGGCGACAACGTGCCTTAATACGGGCGTGGAAGCTGCGTTTCCAAACAGGTTGACCATCGCGCTTCCTGTTACCTTGGATTCCTGCGTATCAAGCGGGTTTCTGAGGACAAGCTGGATGTGCGTCTGATTGTTAGGATTGCTAGCCAGGCTCAGAACCTCCGCCTGCTCTGGAGTTACCAGCAGGTTGACAACGCGGACCTGTTGCGGTTTCCCTTCCGTATCCTTTTGAATATCGGTGCCCGCGGATAAGACTTGAATGTTTTGCAGGAGCGTCCTCACCATCGTGCCCTGAGCTTGACTGACTCCAGGCGGATCGCCTGAAATGAGCACATCGACGCGCATGCCGGGAGTGACGAAGCCGGCGACTCCCACGACCTCATCTACCTTGACGGCGCACGCGCGCATGCCTTGACGGATGGTGGCTGCGAGGCCGCCGCCAGAGCCGAGGGGCGCCAGGCGACTTTCCATGATGGGTTCGCCCTGATAGAGGTCGGCGACCACGCCGCGGCCGATCGCGTTCTCAGGTTTGAGAACCGCGCCTTTGGGAAGAGTTCCTGCGATCTCAGTGGAGCTGAGATTGGCCGCGGTGAGAATGGTTCCCAATTTGATATCTGTTGCGGCCGTAATGACGCGGGTCGTGCTGCCCTGATGCCCCGCCGCCACGCGCCTGCCGACGACGCGGTAGACGAGAAGAGAACACCCGCCGGCGATCAAGAAGGCCAAAAGGAGAACTGTTAATAATCGTCGGTTCATGCGGAATGCTTTCTCCCGGAACAACGCATAGTGATGCTTTGCTGACCTTGTGGTGGCAATTGGTGTGCCAAAGTGAGGACGTATGATTCTCCGTAGAATCTTGGATTTAGGCTGTGGTCTGCAAGGCGCGTGTGCTCGCATGTATACCAACGGGGCCCCTTGTAACAGCCAGTACACATGGTCGAGCGCAGCGACACTGCAATGGCAGCAACATCACATTGGTCTTTGAATTGCAGGAATAAGTGCGGCACGGGATGAAATCGCGGAACTGTGCCGATTTAAGGATGAGCGGAGAATGGGAAGCGAACTTCGATGAGAATGATGATGCGAACATGAGCTCTTCCGATATCATCAGCCTGTTTGAGGCTCCGTCGAGTTCACATTGGCGGCCATCGTCGATTGTGATCTCCATTCTGGTGCACAGTGTGGGGCTGGGGATGCTGTCATATGGCGTCCTGTACAACCCGCGAATCGATGACCCGATTGTGACTGAGCGGTACACGGTGCGGCACCTGGACCTGCATGCCGCCGAGCTCCAGAAAGACAATCCAGTGGAGGGCGAGGTCCCGGATTCTGGACCACGTTCTGCGCCGCAGACGCAGGGTGCCGGGCAGCGGTCGGAGGGACAGCCCGTGGCCGCGCGGCAGGCGCCGCCAGGAGAGTTGGGGCTGCAGACGCTGGTGCAGCCTGAATTTCATTCGCACCTGGCTCTGGCGGTGGAGACACCGCTGCCCACGATCGTGATTTGGACGCCGGAACTGGAGTCGTCGAAGAAGATTGTCGCTCCGCTGCCTGACAAGCCAACGGCCGCGGACGTGAAGCCTTCGCTGGATGCACCGAACGAAGAGATGAACCTGGCGGACCTCGGCATCGCGGCCACCGATCTGGCTCCGCGAGCGCAGGCCATTCCGCCGGGCACAACATCGCCAGTGGTCGTGCAGGCGGCTGCCCTGCTGCAATTGGCGCCCGCAACGATTTCCAACTCGGCAGACCAGCCCACGCCCACTTCAGTGTTGTCCCTCTCCGATGTTCGTATGCCGGAAGGCGCAGTCACGCTTCCGCCGGTGAATGAGACACAGGCTCAATCATCCTCCGCAACGTTAGCGCGAGCGCAAGCAATGGCCGCGCCATCATCGTTGAAGAACGGTCAGGCCAAGACGATGGGCGGAATGGGAGCTGGAGCTAACTCGGATGCGACAAGGCAGGATGGAACGTATCACATAACGCTGCCGATGGACGGCCAATTTAGCGTAGTGGTGGTGGGGACGTCCCTTGCAGACGAATGCCCCGAGGCGCTTGAGATATGGAACGACAGGGTCGCGTATACAGCGTATCTGCACGTTGGGTTGTCGAAGAACTGGATCCTTCAATATTCGCTGGTTCGGTCCGCAGAGACCGCAGCGGCTGGGACGGTTGCGCGCCTTGAAGCGCCCTGGCCATATGACATAGTGCGGCCCAATCTTGTGTCGCGTGATTTAAATGCGGATGCTCTGATGGTTCACGGAATTTTGAGCCAGACGGGGCGATTCGAGTCGCTGGCGATTGCCTTTCCCGCGCAGTATAGAAGGGCTAGTTTCGTGCTGCATGCGCTGCAACAGTGGCAGTTCAGGCCTGCGCGGCAGAATGGAAAAGCGACTGCGGTGGAAGTGGTGCTGATTATTCCTGACGAGTTGGAATAGGCGAGTGGATGTGCTGTTGCAGCGGCGAACGCCAGACTGGTGATCTGTGGACTTGTGTCAGACTCGTTCGAGGCTTCCAGGGCCCACCTCTTTGCTCCCCTATCGAGCGGCCAATGCCATGAGCTTGGATTCCTCAACACCAGCCTGCAAAAACGACAGGCCGACCCCATCCTTGCCCCATCGCATCACACGCAACTGCACATTAATGGGATTCTTCGAGTCTTCATCGAGGCCGTCGGTCCTTTGCAGGGTCATGACCACCTGCGAGCCGAGAGGCCAGCGCTCGTCGGTCAATAGAAACAGACCGGTTGCGCTTATGTCTTTGATGCCGTGCACCGCGAGAGCACCGCCGGCCGAGTCGTACGCTACCAGCCGCGGCCAACGACGCCGGGTGCCGCCGCGTCGTTCATCGTCTGAGGCTTGCGGTAGCCAGCCCTTCGGCAGATAGCCGGTTTCCGCAATCAACTCGGGACGCCTCGGTTGGTCTTGTTGAAGGCTTGGCATACTCCTGAGGCGAAACTCCATCTCCTCGGCGGCACAGATCACCAGCTGATGCCCGTGCTGAGTTTGCGAGGAATAGATGGTGTGAACCGGCAGCGCCAGCACGCTCGCGGTATCGGCTCTGATAGGTGCAATGCGAAACGTGGGGAAAGCCTCGACTACATGCACCACCTTGTGATTTTCATCCAGATAAATAAGATCACGGGAAGAGAACAATCCAAGAGTATGAAGCCCCTTTGGCCTGATGAGCCAGCTGCCCTCGTCAACTCGACCGGCGCCCTTGCCGATCAGCCCCTTGAAGCGTGCAAAGCTGTTGTCACCCACGGTGACTCCCAAGCTCAGAAAGCACTCGCTCGTCTGGTTGTATACGCAATACTGTTTTCTTTCCATTCCTCTCCCCATCCTTAAAAGAATCTGTCAACCAGGCGTCGACACAACTTTATTAGTCAGCTTCGACTTTTTCGTTGTTCCATTCATATTGCTGTTCGTTATGATCGGCTGACTCCGCCGAGTCTCTTAACGTCAACAGAGCTTACGAGGCATCCGCCGATAAACCGGCCGAGATGCCGTTGCACGGTGCAGGTTCAGGATGAAGGTGTCCCGCCGCCAGGGCGTTCAGGACACCGTCATCCAATTCACGAGGTGGGTGGGCGATTGCTCTGCATGTTCCCGCGAGCGTACCCCATCGCGTGAAACGAACTACTTTACCCGCGTGCGACGGCGCTGGATGACGATGACCAGCACGATCGCAAAAAGAACACCAGCGACGATGCGAATAATCAAGGCGTTGTCCATTGTGAGTCTCCTTTCTCTGTTATTTGAGAAAATTCTTGAATTGTTCCGACATGATGATCATCGCGGGCCCCAGGGTTACCAAAAAGAGGCACGGAAAGATAAAGAGCACGAGCGGAAAAATCAGCTTGATGGTGGTCTTTGCCGCCATCTCCTCCACCATCTGAACGCGTTGCGTTCTGAGGGTGTCTGAATGAGTACGTAAAGTCTTTGCGATGCTGGTTCCGAACTGCTCGGATTGCACCAGCATGGAAACCAGATTGCGCACCGTGTCCACGTCAGTACGCTCAGCCATGTGCCTCCACGCGTCGGCCCTAGGTCGTCCGGCGCGCTGTTCCAGCACAACGATTTCGAGCTCGTCGCTGATCATCGGATGAGTGGCGTTCAACTCCTTTGCCGCACGCCCGGTGGCCTGGTCCAGACCGAGTCCGGCTTCCACGCAAATAACCAGCAGATCGAGGACGTCCGGCAGACCCAGGCGGATCTTCTTTTGGCGTTTCTTTATCTTCCTCCCCAGCCAGAAATCCGGCGCGAGATATCCCAGTCCCAAGGCCACCGCACATATCATGAAAGGGCTGCTGCTGGCGAGTCCGCTGAATAGGGCGACCGCGCAAAGGACTACCGGTACCACGACCTTGGTGCCATAGAAAAACTTGACGGCCTCGTCCTTGCGAAGGCCTGCGCGAATCAGACGCTGTTGGGTGACGCCGACTTCGGCCTGAGTCTTGGGTACCACCCGCTCGAACTTCTCCACCATCCCGCCGAGAGAAGAGCTCGTCTTTTGCAGAGTGCTCGAGAGGCTTGTCCGCTGGGCGCGTGGCGCTACGACGGAAGAGATCCGTTTGAGCACAGTTGCGCGATAGAACATGAGCAATCCCGCGCTCGCGATCAGCAGAAATAAGCAACAAAAAGCAAAGATCGCAAATCCCATCGTCCAACCCTCAAACTTCCATGTGAACAATCTTCTGAATAATCACGCTGCCAATCACTAGACTGGCGCCGCCACCCCAAAGGAGCTTGATGCCTATCTCACTCGTCCACAACAGGCGCATCGTGTCTGGATTGACGACATACAAGCCGATGCCGAGCGCGATGGGCAGGACGGTTAGAACCCAGCCCGTCATGCGTCCCTGCGCCGTATGAACCATGACCTGCCGACGAAGCTTGAATCGCTGACGGATGACGTAGGCGGTTTTTTCCAGCACCTCGGCCAGGTTTCCGCCAGCTTCTCGTTGAATCAAAATGGCAGTGACGACGATTTTGAGATCCTGCAGCGGAAGCCGGTATGTCATGTTTTCGAGAGCAGTTCGCAAATCAAGGCCGAAGTTCTGTTCATCGAATGCAACCTTGAACTCACTCCCGACGGGGTCAGGGCACTCCCGCGTCACCAGGCCCATCGCGGAGGTGAAACTATGCCCCACCCGTAGAGCACTAACCATCAGATCGAGAGCGTCTGGCAACCCCGCTTCGAACTTCTTGAAGCGCTTACCGCGCTTGATAAGTACCCAGCCGACGGGCAAGAAACCCAAGCCCAATCCAACCAGCAAAGCGATCAAAGCATTTCCTGTCCGCAGGTGGATCAGATAGGACGGAATGGCGAAGCAGGCAAGGCAAATGAGAACGAGCGCGCCCACAGTCACTTTCATTTCGGCCTGGTTGATGAGCCGCTGGAGGACCGGCACAAAATTGATGGTTGCCAATTTGTTGTTGAACCATGGAATTGCGCTGTTCAATTCGCTTTTTCGAAAATCGACAATCGGCGCGGGTTTTTCTTCGGTCGGGATTGCAAGAGCTGTCTCGAGTGTGGCGATGACCTGCTTGTTCTGCTGATGGCTCCCCGCCCCGCTCCAGACAATGAGCAGGGGCGTGACCAGAGCAAACACACCCACGAAAATCAGGCCAAAGATCAGTATCATTTCGTTCTGCTCTCTTTCGAGTTAGCTCACTTCAAGCGTAGTTTCGAACGTGCTTTGCGGGAGGAAGATACCCGCGATCTGGAGACGATCAAGGAAGCGAGGACGGACGCCGGTTGGCTTGAATGCGCCAACAACCTTTCCGTAGGGCCCGATGCCTTTTTTGTAAAACGCAAAGATCTCCTGCATAGTGATGACGTTCTCTTCCATGCCTACGATTTCGGAGATGCTTGTGACCTTGCGCGTGCCGTCGCTCAGACGCGAAACCTGGACTACGATGTCAATGGCGGAAGCGATTTGCCGGCGGACGGTTTTCTCAGTCAGAGTGAGACCGCTCATCGCAACCATGGACTCGAGCCGGGTGAGAGCATCGCGGGGGGTGTTGGCGTGGATGGTGGCCATGGAACCTTCGTGGCCCGTGTTCATGGCCTGGAGCATGTCAAAGGCTTCTTCGCCGCGGACCTCGCCGAGGATGATGCGATCGGGGCGCATACGGAGGCAGTTGATGAGCAGTTGACGCTGACGAATGGCTCCCTGGCCCTCGATGTTTGGCGGACGCGTTTCGAGGCGGACCAGGTTTTCCAGCGCGATATTCAATTCGGCCGCATCTTCGATGGTGATCACGCGCTCGGTCTGCGGAATATTTCTCGACAGTATGTTGAGCATCGTGGTCTTGCCGGAGCCGGTGCCTCCGGAGATCAAAATGCTGAGTCGCGCACGCGCGGCGGACTCGAGGGTAAGCATCATTTCAGCCGAGATGCTCTTCAGTTCAACCAACTGTTGCGCGGCGACAGGCCCCGTTCCGAAGCGGCGGATAGACATGGAGGGACCGTCGAGCGCCAGCGGCGGGATGATTGCATTGACGCGGGATCCGTCGGGCAAACGAGCGTCGACCATGGGCGAGGACTCATCCACTCTGCGGCCCACCCGCGATACGATGCGGTCGATGATCTGCAACAGGTGACGATCGTCGCGGAACTTGGTGTCGACCCGCATAAGCTTGCCGCCCTTTTCGACGAACACATTGTCTTTGCCGTTGACCAGGATGTCAGAGATCTTTGGATCGCGCAGGAGCGGCTCCAGCGGCCCAAGACCGAAGACTTCATCAAGCAGGTCGGACTGAATCTTTTCCTGCTCATCAAAGCTCAGCGGCACGGCCTGATTGCGGATGATGTCAGTAATCAGTCCAGCCACAACTTCGCGCGCCTGCTTTGGATCGACGCGCGACAGTTTTTCCAGATCCAGCTTGGAGATCAGGGTCCGATGGACTTCCGCTTTGTATTTTTCGAGATCTAGCAATTCCACTGCTTCGCTCATATAGTCCTGACCTCGGTCAAAATAGTCCTATGATTTTTTTCTTTTTCCCCTGCTCGGCCGGTAGCCCGCAGGCTGCCCTGGCCATCTGCCGAATCACGCGCGAAATAGGCGAGTCGCTCATGGCAAGCGGGGTTGCAGTGTTCTGCATCTTGCGAGCGGTCGCATTGTCTTCAGGCACTTTCCATTGCGCCGGCCTGGTGAGTGCCTTTGTAACGTGCTCCTCACCGATACCCATCGAGGAGGGCATGAACCGGTTGAGAACGATTTCGAGCTTTGGAAAGTCGTTGACGAAGAGCTCCGAAATCAAGCGATTCGAGTTGCGCAGTTCAGGAATGCTCACCTGCGAAACCAGGTAGATGAAGGCATCGGGCCGAAAGAGAGCCGACTGTGTAAGGTCGAACCTTGATCCCGAATCAACGACCACGAAATCGAAATCCTGCCGCGCTACAGCGATCAACTTGTCCACTGCTTCGGCGGAAACCTGAACATTGACGACCTTTCCCGGAGCCGTGAGGACAAACAATCCCGAGCTGTGCTTCACCACCAACCGGGAGAGAAAGTTTGAATCCAGTCGATTGAAGTTCTGAATCGCATCGGCTGTTGAGTATTGCGCGGTGAGGCCGAGGCCGAGGGCCGTATCGCCAAGGGGCAGATCGAAGTCGATGAGCAGGGTCTTTTGTCCGGACTCGCTGGCAAGCGATACTGCAAAATTGGTGGAAACCGTGGTGACTCCCGACCCTCCTTTCGCTCCCCAGAACACGAACAGCTTGCTATCCGATTTCTTTACGACGCGTATGGATGAACGGCGGGCGGCAGCGCGAATCATGGCTTCAGCGAGGGCGCCGGGGGCAACCGGTAAATTCAACAATTCCCTTGCACCGGCACGCATGCAACGAATCATCAGTTTTGAATCGATGATCGTCGAATAGAGCATCACGGTGGCCTGGCTTCCTGTGCACATGTTCTCCACCAGTTCGAGAGCGACTTCCGGATTGTTGTCGAGGTCAATCATGACGACGTCGTGGTTCATCTCAACCAGCTTGACGACCTGCTCGGAGTCTGGATAAAAAGGCAACTCGCGAGGCACGCTCAAGGAGTTTCCTTCGAGAGCGTGCACGATCGCTTTGCGACGCCATGCCTCGGGTCCGATAACGGCGACGGACAAAACGTTGGCACCGAGCGTGTCAGTGTCCTGATACGTAGCCATTACCGATTCGCTGCTCCCCGCGGTTTGCATCATTTCCTGACATCGACCCATATCCAAGTCATAGCGGCTGCGTAAGTTTCGCCGCGAAACCTGGCCTTTATTGAGCAAAGAAGGACAGCAGTGTCCCAATGGCTATGGCGGGGGCATAAGGCATTTTGCGAGCCCGCGGATTGGTTAAGACAAGATCAGAATGAGCAAGGGTGCCCCGTTGCTTCCACCCGAGGATGAGGTCGCCAGAGCCCTTGAACAGATCCCCGAGAAAGCCGCCATAGATTGCCCAACCGAGCGCCATGACTCCTCCGACGAGACCGGTGACGACCAGCGCGATGACGAGTTGCCAGGGACCGACCCAGGCCCCAATGGCGGCGCACAGCTTCACATCTCCCATGCCCATGCCGCCCATGAAAGCCAAGCATCCAAAGGCCACCGCACCGAGCGCCATGCCGCCCAGACTTTGAGCGATGCCGTGCCAACCGTGCAGCCAGCCGGAGACCGCGAACCCTGCAAGGAGAAACGGGAGCACCAACCAGTTGGGGATGCGGCGGCTCCTCAAGTCCGTGAACGTTGCCACGGAGAGGACCACGCATGTTGGCCACCAAGCGATAGAGTGCATACCCATACTTCATTCACCTTCCAGGTTCAAAAAGAAACGATGTGCGAGCAAACCACCACGGCTCCGACCAGCAGGGACGGAACGATCACCCAATAAAGGATGGCGCGATTGCTTGCATCTTCTATTGCGGGTACCGATGCGATGGCCCCAGCCAGAACGGTAAGCGCGGGCCAGATCAAGATGGAATGCATAGCCAAAGCCTCCTGTCGATTCCAGTTGAGCGAGAACATCTGTCTGGAATGCAATCGCGGTTCCAAAGGCTTTTGGGGGGGCACGCTGTTGATTCTAATGGCGATGTAAATATAGTCCGGGAGACCGGTGTGCACGCCTGTATACAGGGGAGAGAGCCTGTGGTTCGGGGCGAATACACCCCATCCCCCAAAAGTGGTAACCAAAATACTGCGTTACTTGTGTAATTAGATTGTATCCACTGTAGTCACCATGCTACATTACGACAAAATAACACTAACACGGGGAGTCAATCGTGATATGCGTCGGCCTCTTTTCACAGGACTGCGCTTTGCAGCCTTTGTTGTCTTCCGCCTTGGGTAGAGAATTTCAGTTCTCCTTCGAATCGGACGAAGCTGGGATCAATCGCCTGCTATCTGAAGAGAATTGTCATGTGATGATTCTCGACCTGAACTCCAACCATGACTCATTGAAGGAACGTATTGAATGTGCGCGACGCATGATCGCGTCCAATGTCGCCTGGGTGATTATGGCGGACGACGGACTGCGATCGACCGCGACGGAACTGGTACGGCAAGGCGCTTACGGTTACTGCCGTCGTCCGCCGTCGATCCGTGACCTTAGGATCATGTTGCAACGGGCGTACGAAAGTTCCGCGCTTAAGAAGCAGTTTGACGCCGCGCAGCAGCGACTTGACGCGGCCAAGGATCGCGACCGGATGATCGGTGCGAGTCCGCAGATGCAAAACGTGCATCATCTAATTGATTGCGTGGCGAACATCGAAGCCTCAGTGCTGGTGACCGGCGAAAGCGGAACCGGCAAGGAACTGGTGGCGCGCGCCATTCACAATCGGGGCGCGCGCGGCAACCGTCCATTTGTGGCAGTCGCCTGCGGGGCCATCCCTGAAACGCTGATCGAAGCCGAGCTCTTCGGACACGAGAAAGGCGCATTCACGGGAACTGTGGGAGCACGCGAAGGGTTCTTTGAACAGGCGGGCGATGGCACACTCTTCCTGGACGAAATTGGCGAGTTGAGCCTCTATACACAGGTGAAGCTGCTGCGTGTGCTGCAGCAGCGCGAATTCAGCCGACTGGGTAGCAATCGCTTGGTACCCCTGCGGGCGCGCCTGATCTTTGCCACGCACCGGGACCTGGGGGAGATGGTGGCGCAGGGCAAGTTCCGTCAGGATCTCTATTACCGCATCAATGTAATGAAGATCGAAACCCCTTCGCTGCAAGAGCACGCGGAAGACATACCGCACTTTGCGACGCATTTTCTGCGCCACTACGGACAGATTTTCCAGAAGCCGATGGAGTCCATCGAGCCGAATGCCATGGAAGCGCTGCAAGGTTACTCCTGGCCCGGTAATGTGCGCGAGCTTGAGAACCTTGTTCAGAGGGCGATCATCCTAGCTCCGGGAAAGGTGCTTCGGCTGCAGGATCTGCCCGCGAACCTGCGGGAAGAAGCGGTCGCGCCGATTGAAGACTGCATCCCTGGAGGGTCTTTTGAGCGCCAACTTCGGGACTACAAGATTCGGTTGGCGGCAACGGCAGTGAAGGAGAACAACGGGAACAAGACGCTGGCTGCGCGCAGTTTGAGCATCTCCCGCGCCTACCTGCATCGCCTGATCCGGCTGGCTGAGCCTGGGGTGATATGCGGACAGGATACTCTGAACATTGGAACGGAAGCGCACCTAATCAATTGATTGTATGTTGGTTATGGTTTTTTAAGGGACGGACGGTCCGTTGGTTTCGCCGTGGCTGCGTGCCGGGTTCTGCTGCGTAACTCGTTCTTTTGGCATAATTAGAGCAGGGATGTATGAATGAATATCTTATCTGATACAGCGGTGGGTTCGGTCGTGGGATTCATTGCGGTGATGATCTGGCGTATACGCGAGGGACGAACCGCGGTTACTATACGAAAGATCATCATCCCCCCATTGGGGATGGCGACCGGATTTTCGATGTTCGTGGTGCCGGGATTCCGGTTTCCGTGGACGTGGGGCGTCCTTGCGTTTCTGATTGGAGCCATCTTCCTTGCTTATCCGCTGCTCGTCACTTCTAAGCTGATACGCGATGGCGATTCCATCATGATGAAGCGTTCGAACGCGTTCTTCGTTGTCGTCATTGCGCTGGCTGCCATTCGCTACTTTGCACGAGGCTATTTCGATTCCCTGCTCTCAATACAGCAGACCGGCGCGTTGTTTTTTGTGCTCGCATTCGGCATGATTGTGCGCTGGCGCATGCGCATGCTGCAAGAATATCGAACCCTCACCGCCACTGCCCAATAGCTTGCCAAAAACTGCCTGCTCTGTGCGATAGAACCGGACGGTGAATGCGTGTCTCTCGACTGGAAATGCGGAGCGCTTGCGGACGGTCTAAGCTGTTACGGCAAAACCGAGTTCTTTGAGGCTCACGAGCATTGGGAGAGCGCCTGGCTGCAACTGGAAGAGCCGGAGAAGAGCTTTCTGCAGGCGTTGATTCAGATCACGGCCGCGTTCCACCACCTGCGGGCCGGCAACAAGGTGGGAGCCGCCTCTCTTTTGCGAAGAGCGCTGCGACGACTCGAACAATGCTCTGCCTGTTTCGGAGAAATTGCGGTTGCAACCCTGCGCGATGAAGTTCGCGAGTGGGTGAGGGTGCTTGAGATCGGGAACTCTACGATGCCGGCAGGTTTCCCGCGCATCTGCCCGACTGAGCCGCCAGAGACGGGTTGAAAACGCCCCTAAGGCTCCCAGACAAATGGGGCAGAAGACTGCGGGATAGCGCGGTTTGTGGCGCTGTCGCTTATCCTATGCACGGCTCTTGAGTTATTTCATGCGGATTGGAAGCGGACTGGAGCTTCTGATTCCCGGAAAGCACGGTCCCCGACCTTCTCTTGCAGACACCCTCCCCAACCCGCTGGCTGCAATATGTATTGAAGTCGCTTGGCCCGGGCATCATCACCGGAGCCGCCGATGATGATCCGTCAGGCATCGCCACTTATTCTGTAGCGGGCGCGCAGCTTGGAACCACGCTGCTGTGGACCGCCCTTGTGACGTGGCCGCTGATGGCCGCGGTACAGATCATGTGCGCGCGGATCGGAATGGTGACCGGCAAGGGACTCGCAGCAACGCTCAAGCTGCGGTTTCCGGTTTGGCTGCTGGTGATTTTTGCGGTGTCGTTGCTGGCGGCCAACACCATCAACATTGGCGCGGACCTGGCCGGCATGGCCGACGCGGCTCAGATGGTGACCGGGGTCAACTCGCACATCTATGTCATCGTGTTCGCGGTTCTGATTTCATGGGCCACCGTGAAGCTGCGCTATCACCAGATTGCGAATGTGCTGAAGTGGCTGGTACTGGTGCTGCTTGCATACCCAATTACGGCGTTTGTGGTGGGTGCCGACTGGGCCAGCGTGGTGCACGACACGTTTATTCCATCGTTGCCACGCAGCAGGGATGGATGGGCAATGCTGGTGGCAATTCTTGGCACCACGATCAGTCCGTACCTGTTCTTCTGGCAGGCGAGTGAAGAAGTGGAAGAAGAAAAATCGATTGGCCGCACCACGCTGGCGACGCGGCAGGGAGCAACGGCCGAGGAGCTTCAGATGCGGCGCGTCGATGTGGGCGTAGGCACGTTTTTCTCGAACCTCGTGATGTTCTTCATCATTCTGACCACCGCGCTGACACTCAACCGCCACGGCAATACCCACATTGAGACATCGAGACAGGCGGCCGAGGCTCTTCGGCCGTTCGCGGGCAAATTTGCCACCACGCTGTTCGCCGTTGGCATTGTGGGCGTGGGATTTCTTGCCATTCCCACCTTGGCGGGGTCAGCAGCGTACGCCTTTGCTGAGACATTGGGCTGGCGACAAGGCCTGGATAGGAAGATAAAGCAGGCGCGCTGGTTTTATGTCGTGATCCTGCTTTCAACTGCGATGGGCGTGGGGCTCGACTTTGCGGGGATCAATCCAGTGAAGGCGCTGTACTGGACAGCGGTGATTAACGGATTGCTGGCGCCGTTCCTTCTGGTCGCCATCCTGGTGGTCGCCGCCGACAGGAAGCTGATGCAGGGGCAACCGAGTTCGCGGCTGGGATGGGCGCTGGTGGCGATCACGACTGTGGCAATGTTTGCCGCGGGTGTGGCCATGTTCGTTGTGCAAACGGCGAACAGGTGAGCGCAAGGTATCCTTCCGGTTCAAGAATAGAATTCTCGCAAGATGACGCAACGGAAGATCATCCACGTGGACATCGACGCCTTTTATGCGTCTGTCGAACAACGGGATGACCCGCAACTGCGCGGCAAGCC
>PLXP01000067.1 GCA_003151435.1 Acidobacteriaceae bacterium | reverse complement strand
GTGGGAGATTAGGTGATCGCCGGCAATATTCTTAAACAAGAAAGCCATGCCTCCGGGCATGGCTTTTTTGGTCTATACCGCAAGTCCGCATAGCTTTACCCCGTGTTTCTTAACGGCATGCCAGTCCAAGCCGCCACCCACACTTGGCCCCGTCCCCTTTCCTCCTTGACAGTCTAGGGGAACGAGTCTACCCTCTTTCCTAGAACGTCAAGGAGAGAGGCATGACCCAACCCAAACAAGACCGGCAGGGCGACGTGCTCCAGGGCACGCTCGACCTCCTCATTTTGAAGGCTGTTTCGCTGGGGCCCCTGCATGGGTACGGCGTGCTGCTCCGCATTCAGCAGATCTCGGGCGAGGAACTGGTGATCCAGCAGGGTTCGCTTTATCCGGCCCTCTACCGGCTGGAGCACCAGGGCGCCATCGCCAGTGAGTGGGGTGAGAGCGAGAACAACCGCCGCGCCAAGTATTACCGCCTCACCGAAGCGGGTCGCGACCGGCTCAACGAAGAGACCGAGAAGTGGAACCGCATGGCCGGCATCATGGGCACCATTCTTCGTGCTACGCCGGAGGGTGCATGAGACCTCTGCTTGTTTTCGTTCAGCGCAAATCAGCGGAACTGAAGTCCTGGCTCCGCGCCATGGGCCGCCGTGATCGTCTCGAAGCGGAGATGGAGGCCGAGCTCGCTAACCACATCGAATGGCTGACTGCCGACCTGGTTCGCGCCGGTCACTCTCCCGCAGAGGCTGCGCGCCGAGCCCGCATCGCCCTCGGGTCCGGGATGGTTCACATGGAAGAGATGCGCGCCTCGCTTGGCCTTCGCTGGTGGGACGAATTGCGGGCCGATCTTCGTTATGCCGTGCGTCTCCTGCACAAATCGCCCGGCTCCACCGCCATTGCCGCTTTATCGCTTGCGTTGGCCATTGGGGCCAACACCACCATCTTTGCGGTCGGCAAGCAGCTGCTCTTCGACCGCCTCAATGTTCCCCATCCCGAAGAACTACGCATGCTCCGATGGCACGGCGACGGCAACCAACTCGTGCACAGCATGTGGGGCGAGTTCGACTCCGCCCCACAGGGCGGCATGACCGGTCCCATCTTCTCTTACCCCGTCTACGTGCAGATGCGTGATCACAACACGGCACTGCAGGGCCTTGTTGCGTTCAAAGAAGACGGAATGAACGCAACGGTCCGAGGAGACGCCCAACGAGTTGATGCCGCCATGGTGTCCGGCAACTTCTACGCGGGGCTGGGTGTGCGGCCGCAGTTGGGGCGTGCTCTGCAGCCCTCAGACGATGCAGTGCCCGGCTCCGGAACAGTGGCGGTGATCAGCGACAGTTTATGGCAGCGGGAATTCGGCCGTTCGGCCTTGGTTCTCGGCCAGACCATCACTCTCAACCAGGCAACGATGACCATCGTTGGCGTTAATCCGGCTGGGTTTACGGGCGTAAAGAATGTGCAGCAAGGAGCCGACGTATTTGTGCCCCTCAGTATGCAGCCCGTCATTGACCCCAAGGGGAGAGCCTCGCTCCTGACAGACACCGATCTTTGGTGGGTCAATGTCATTGCGAGGAGCAAACCTGGTGTGGACGACTCCCAGGCGCAGGCCGCTCTCGATGTGCAGTTGCAGGCTGCGGTGCGCGCCACTATGACGCCTTCGGCCGGCGACACCATGCCCCACCTTGATCTTGCCAATGGAAGCCGTGGGTTGCACTTCACCGATCAGATGTTCAGAAAGCCCATCTACGTGCTGACGGCGCTTACGGGCTTCGTCGTGCTTCTGGCTTGCGCCAACATCGCCAACCTTTTGCTGGCCCGCGGAGCGCAGCGGCAACGGGAGATGAGCGTGCGGCTGGCAATGGGAGCGGGCCGGGCGCGCATCCTGCGCCAGTTGCTCACGGAGAGCATGCTGCTGGCGGTGCTCGGCGGCGCAGGCGGTTTGCTGCTCGGATACATCGGCCGCAATGCCGCTCCAAAGCTGTTGACCAATGGTTGGGAAAGCAACGATCTGGGCACTTTCAACACTCCGCTCGATGGGGGCGTCTTTGCCTTCACCGCCGCGGTAACTCTCCTGACGGGCATTTTGTTTGGCTTGGCCCCGGCCTGGCTGGCCGCGCGCGCTGAAGTGAGCAGCAGCCTCAAAGAGACTGCCCAGAGCGCGACCCGGCGGCGCAAAGGGCTAAGCGGAAAAGCCATCGTGGCGTTTCAAATCGCGCTCTCCACGCTGTTGGTGCTGGGCGCGGGTCTGTTTCTTCGAACCATCGTCAAACTCAACTCAGTCGACGTGGGCTTTAACGCGGACCATCTGCTGCTGTTTGAAATCAGCCCTCCGGCACGGCGCTACCCGGCTCCTAAGGATGTGCGACTTCATGAGCGGTTAGAGCAGCGCTTTGCGGCGGTGCCGGGAGTGGAACAAGTGGCCCCAGGATGGATCCCCTATATTGCGGAGAATATGGGCAACTCCGATTTTCTGCCTGAAGGCGAAGTGTTCGAGGACAAAAAGAACCAGGCTGAATTCGAAAACGCGGTCGGCAACAATTTTTTCCCGACGATGGGCATACCGATCGTGGCGGGGCGCGGCTTTGGCGGACAAGACACATCGACTTCGCAGAAGGTAGCAATCGTCAACCAGAGCCTCGCTCGTAAAAGATTTCCAAACATGAACCCGGTCGGCGGGAGGTTCAAGGCCGATCGGGATACAAAGAGCGACTGGATCCAGATTGTTGGCATCTGCGCAGATACCAGGTACGCAAACCTCGGCGACGATCCACCGGCGCAGTTCTTCATGCCATACGTGCAGCAGCCAGAGGTGGGCAGCATGGTGTACCAGGTGCGGACACGCATGGAGCCGGCCGCCCTCGTTCCCGCGCTGCGGAAGGTCGTTCAATCCATCGATTCTGACCTGCCCATGATCGATGTGCGTACTCAGCGTGAGCAGATCAACGCAACCATGCAGGTGCAGCGCGCCCTCGCTGCTCTCACGGCGGGCTTTGGTGTACTTGCACTTCTGTTGGCCTGCGTCGGAATCTACGGAGTCATGGCCTACAATGTGGCGCAACGCACCAACGAAATTGGAATTCGATTAGCCCTCGGGGCGCGCCCGGCGCAGTTACGCGGAATGATTTTGCGTGAAAGCGCCGGTGTCTCTCTCGTGGGAATCGTCGCCGGATCAGGTGCGGCGCTGGTACTCACGCGCGCTGTCAAGTCGATGCTCTACGGCATCC
>PLXP01000264.1 GCA_003151435.1 Acidobacteriaceae bacterium | reverse complement strand
AGAAAACATGAGGGGCGCATGAAGAGAATGGTAGGAATGAAATTGTTTTTTAGTGCTGGATTAGCGCTTCTGAATGCGTGATCGGTGCATTGCCCTAGTAGTAAGTATCTCGCAACGCCCGCGCGTCCCTCACCAAGCCAAGAAACCTGCTCGCCAACTCATGGATACGATCTTCCTGACGCAAGTGCAAAGCCTCCTTGGGCAGCAGCTCTCCACCTAAGCCAATAGCAGTTGCCCCGGCCTGAATAAAGTCGAACGCCGTCAACTGATTCACTCCGCCTGTGGCAATTAGCGGAATTTGTGGAAGTGGCACCTTGAGCGCGCGCACGTATTGGATGCCTCCTATATGACCCGTGGGGAAAATCTTGACAAGATCCGAACCGGCCTTCCAAGCCGCGATGATTTCGGTCGGCGTCAAAGCCCCCGGAAGCACCACGACATTTACTTTGTTTGCATAGGCCACCACCTCCAGAACAAATCCGGGACTGGTTAAAAACCTCGCGCCGGCGTCGATGCACAGCCGCGCCGATTCTTCATCGAGTACGGTGCCGGCACCCACTGCCAGATCTGGATAGCGCTTCGCCAGGTCGTCGATCACCTCCAGAGCGCCGGGCGTAGTCAACGTGATCTCGACAACGGGGATTCCCGACGAGTAGACAGTCTCTGCCGCAAATCGCGCCATCTCCCGCGACGTGACACGCACACAAGGAAGAATGCCAGCCTCCTCGATGCAAGCTCGAACTTCATGTCTCTTCATTGATTCGACCTCTTCGTACCGGTAATCGGATTGTCGACACGCATGGCGCTCTTCACAACAGGCACGTTTCTCATTGAATCTCTTCACGTCCTACGGCAAGATTCAATTGGCTGGCGGCTGTCATATATGCGCCTACCAGTTGCAGATAGGCCAACTGCACCACGCGGTAGTCGCTCTGCGCATTCAGAAAATCCATGAGTGACGCGCCTCCACGCTGATAGGCGTAAGTCACAGTGTCGCGTACCCGCGTCGCCTGATCCTTGTATTTGTCGCGGTAAGGCTTCAACAGCACCGCATTGCTCTCGACCTGTTCGTAAGCCGAGTCCACGTCACTGAAGACCTGCGCCCGCGCCGCTTCAGTCAATTGGCGGTTGCGGTCAATGTCAATGAAGGTCCGCTTCTTCTCGCCCTGATTGCGATCGAAGATTCGAAGTGGGATGCTAACGTTGAGACCGAGCGTCTGATTGGAATTTGGATTGTTGAACGATCCGTTGTACGTATACCAGGCGCCGAACGTCGGATCGGTTGAACCATTGGCGTTAGCAAGCTTATGGTTGGTAACCGCTTGCTGAACGGACTCAAGCGCCGCCCTCAAATCGGGCCGGTTATCGATTGCGACCTGGCGATAGGTTTCCAGTGGCTCCATGCTGTCCGAAAGATCGAACGGGCCATTCACATCGAACTTGTCCAGGGGAGTCCGGTCGTCCAGTAGCTGCAATAACTGAATCTTGGAGGTGCGCAGGTTCACGATTGCAGTCTGAATCTCCGTCTCGTACTGCACGCGCAATAGTTCAATACGATCGAGATCAATCTTCCCGATGGCGCCATCTTTAAAGCGCGCCTGGCTGATCTCGATGATCTTGTCGTAATAATCAAGATCCGCCCGCGCGAGTTCCAGAACCGCCTTTGCCTGCAATGTTTGGATAAACACCGACCGCAGGTTGAAAATCAGGTTCCGCTCAAGATCCTCGTGCTGCGACCCAGCGATCTGAGTGCCCTCTTTTGCGCTCTGCAAGCGCAACTCCCGCTTGCGCTCCCGTTCGTGCAGGTAGCTGAAGTTAGGTTGATACTGACTGCCGGCCAGTGGCCGCCAGACCCCTTCATGACGGGCGATTTGAGTCCCGTCCGTGGAAAACGTGAATTGCGGATTGGGGCGAAGATACGCCGTGATCTCTTCGTCCTTCATCTCCTGCACATTGATCTCATCCGCTTTCAGGGTGGGGTTAGCAGCTTCGAACTTTGCCTTCACCTGGTCCCATGTAAGCGCCGGCTGCGCGCTCGCGGTACTTGCAAGCAAAGCAATGCCAAAGACACAAGTTGCGATACTACGGCTGCAAATAATTGCGATCTTAGCTCTCAAGGGCCACCTCCGGTTTCGGGAGCTTGTCCCCTTCTCTCGCGATCCAGACATACAGCGTCGGCAGAAGAAAGATGCTCATCAGGAGGTCGAACATCAGTCCTCCCACGATGACGATGGCAAACGGACGCTGCGAGTCGGAGCCGATAGCGTGCGACATCGCGGCGGGAAGCAGTCCCAAGGTAGCCACTAACATCGTCATCATGATAGGGCGAAGCCGCAAGACAGCGCCCTCGACAGCGGCGCCTTCTGCGGTATAGCCCCGCGCCCGCAGTTGGTTGATGTATTCAAGCATAATGACACCCGTCTGGACCGATACCCCAAAGAGCGCCAAGAAACCAACCCCCGAGGACACGCTGAAAAACGTCCCGGTCAACAGAAGAGCCATAGTGCCGCCGAAAGGCGCCAAGGCGACATTCACCATAATGAGCGCCGCCCACTTGACCGAACGAAACATGAAATAGAGAAGGACGAAGATCAAGAAGATGGTGACTGGAACCACGAGGAACATCCTGGCCTGAGCTCGTTGCTCGCTCTCGTATTCTCCCGCCCAATCGATGTGATACCCACGCGGCAATTTGACCAGTTTGTTCACTTTGTCCATGGCTGCTCTAACCGTAGTTCCCAGATCCCGCCCTCGAACTTCGTAGCGCACACCTACATAGCGGGAGTTTCCTTCCCGGAAGATGTCGTAGGCACCATCCTTGACCTCAACCTTCGTTAGTTGCGCGAGAGAAACACGTTCTCCCGAAGGAGACAGAAGGCGGATGTTCTGGATCGCCTCCTGGGTATTGCGATACTTTTCCTTATACCGGACTACCACACCATAGCTCGCTTCGCCCTGCAACAACTGCGTCACCGCATTGCCGCCGACTGCCGTAGCAATCGCGTCTTGGACGTCGGAAGCATTGATTCCGAAGCGCGCGGCCGCTTGGCGATCGACTACGAAGTTGAGGTTTGGCTGGCCCATGTCCCGGAAGAGCCCAAGATCCTCAACCCCTGGCACGGTTGCCATGGCGGCGGTGATCTCTTCGCCCTTATTCTCCAGAATTGTCAGGTCATCCCCGAATAGCTTTGCCGCAAGTCCGCCTTTGACGCCACTAATCGTTTCGTCCACATTGTCTTCGATGGGCTGCGAAAAATTCCAAAATCCGCCAGGAAGCTTTGAGACCTCGCGGTTCATGGCAGCGATCAGTTCTTCTTTGTCCTGATGAAAGACAGGCCGCCATTTTTCTTTTGGCTTCAAGTCGACAAAGTATTCCGTATTGCCGAAGCCGCCGGTGTCAGTCCCGTCGTCAGGTCGGCCAGCCTGCGATACCACAGTCGTAACTTCTGGAAACGATGCAAAGATGAGGCGTGCTTGATCCGTGAACCGCTTACCTTCCGTCAGGCTCGTACTGTTGGCCAGCGAACCGCGCGCCCAGATCGCGCCCTCGTCGAGGTGAGGCAAGAATTCCGAACCGATGATCCCACTGAACGCCAGAAACATGCTGACAGCAACGGCCGCGATACCGCAGCCAACAGTGATCCAGCGATTCTTAATAGCCCACTGAAGACCGNNGCTAATACCGGCACGATGAAGATGGAAAATGTCATGGCGCCGAGAAGCGCAAAGGCGACAGTCCAGGCCATCGGCTTGAAGAGTCTTCCTTCCACCAGTTGAAGCGTGAATATCGGCAGATAAGCCGTGATGATGATGGCGATGGCGAAAAACACCGGGCGCTGGACCTCGTGAGAGGCGTCACGGATCATTTCTATTGGCGTCTTCCGGCTCATCGTAATGCGTCCCGCTTCAGGAGAGCCGTTCCTGCCATGACTCAAATGCCGCATGATGTTCTCGACCATCACTACGGCGCCGTCTACAACCATTCCAAAATCCAACGCTCCCAAAGACAATAAGTTGGCAGGAATCTTGCTCAAATCGAGGAATATGGATGCGAAGAGCAACGCAAAGGGAATGGTAAGTGCGACGATGAAGGCTCCACGCACATTGCCGAGAAACAGAAAGAGGATGATCGTCACCAGGATCATTCCTTCAGCCATGTTATGAAGCACTGTGTGGAGCGTGTAGTGAAGCAGGTCGGCACGGTCGAGCATGGGAACGACCTTCACGCCCTGCGGCAGGATGATGTCATTAAGCTCTTTCACCTTTGCATGGATAGCATCCAACGTGGGTCCGGCGTCGGCGCCTTTGCGCAGCAGTACAACACCCTGAATGACGTTGGGGTTATCGAGAATGCTTCCATCTGGCTTGTGGTCTGCTCTTGCCATTGCGCCCAGCAGGATTTTTGGCCCTTGTTGTACCTCCGCAATGTCCTTGACTCTCAGCGCGGTCCCGCTCTTTGTCGTCAGGACGGTATTCTCTATGTCCTGTACCGTTGTGTAGAGGCCGACTGAGCGAACGTTTAGCTGCTGGGTTCCTTCCTCCACGAAGCTTCCGCCGGCATTCATATTGTTATTGGTTAGCTGCTGCTCAACCTGACCGATGCTCAGGCCATACGACACGAGTTTGTCCGGATCGACGCGCACCTGATATTCGCGTGTGGTGCCGCCAAAAGTAGATACGTCCACAATATTCGGGACGGACTTGAATTGTTTTTCAAGTGTCCAGTCCTGGATGGATTTCAAATCCATCAGATCGTATTGCGGATTTGTGTTGTGAATCGTGTACCAATAAATCTGGCCCACCGTGCTCCAGTCGGTACCCAATTGAGGTTGCAGGCCGGGCGGCAGACTCACCCCCGCAAGTCGCTCCATCACTTTCTGCCGGTTCCAATCATTGTTAGACTGGTCGTCAAAGATCAGCATTACGAAGGACAGGCCGAAGAGCGATTCGGAACGCAGGTGCGAAAGGTGCGGAAGTCCGTTCATCTGGATTTCCACCGGAATGGTAACCTGCTTCTCCACTTCCTCCGCCGCTTGTCCAGGCCACTGAGTAATTATCGTGGCATAGTTATCTGCAATATCCGGATAGGCTTCAACCGGTAAATTATGAAACGATATTGCCCCCCAAGCGGCCAATAACAGCGCAACCGCCAGCATGACGACGCGATTGTTCAGGGCAAAATCGACAAGAAAGCGAATCATGATGTCTTCCCCCAGCTCCCTTTCAGCGGTTACTTGTTGTCGATTTCGTTCTGCAACGCAAGAGGATTGGTCACCACCTGCTGCCCAGCCTGAAGGCCCGATTTGATCTCCTGCATACGGCCTGGTAAGGCGTCTCCGCCGACGATTCCCACTCTTCGGAATTTCTTACCGGGTGTGGGTACATATACCCAGTCCCGATCATGCAGGTGCAGAATGGCTGAGGCGGGTACGGCGGTATTCACTTCATCTTTTTGCCCGCGGAAAGTTGCGGTCACAAACATGCCTACGCGCATCATGCCTGGATTCGGCACTTCGACACGGACTTTGCCGGTCCTGAGATTCGGATCGAGTATCGCGAGGATATTGCTAACTTTGCCCTTGAGCACGGTGCCCGGATATGCGTTCAGAGTGATCTCTGCGGGGTCGCCAGTGTGAACGCCTGGAAGATCGTTCTCATAGACATCGCAAACGATCCACACAGTGGAGAGATTGGAGATGGTGAAGGGGCTTGTACCCAGGCTCTGTACGCCTGCTGCGTTGGTAACCTCCTGGTCAGTGATTACGCCGGAGACCGGGGCTGTGATATCCACGATCCCCGATGGATGATCTGTGCTGCTGCCCAACAGCCGCAGATGTTCGGCCGCGGTGTCCATAGCCACCTTGGCCTTGTCTTCGGTGTCCTGCGCGATTTGAACGTCGTTGAGCGCAATCGCGCCGTGCTTGAAGAGGTCTTGAGAACGCTCATATTGGGCGCGAGAAAGAATCTCGTCGGCCACCGCCATCTGATAGTTGGCAAAGCCTCCAGAGATATCGTCGCTGCGAACTTTCAGCAAAAGTTGACCTCTCTTCACGGCGTCGCCCAGACGTGCGTAGATACCGACGATGCGGCCAGAGACAAGCGAGATCACGGGGACAGTTCGAGCAATGTCAGGATTCACGGTCCCGGTAACAGCCAGTTTGGCCGGCGCTCGATGTTCAATCGCGGCAGCCAGAGAAAAGTTCTCCGGGTGATCGACGGAAAACAAGTTGGCATCGAAGTCCTGAACCACCTTGGCCGGAGGTGGCGCCTCCGCGGCAGCATTCACCTTATCGCTCTTGCAGCCACTGGTGGCCAGAGATGCGGCCATCACCACCAGGCCAAATCCCAAAGCTTTGCTTTTCATACGATCCTCTGCAATTCATGCGTTCCCCGCCCGTTGAGACGCACGACTCTTCTTCACCGCGGTTATGCTGTGAGGTGGTCGTTGCGCTGACGAGCTTAAGTCCCTGGAGCAGCACAGGGGTGCCAGAAACCCCGGTGCTGCTCGTTCAGTTAGTGTGTCCTGCCGCATTCACCACACGCGGCCCGTGGACTGCACGGCTAGAACCTGACCTTGATCGCGAGGGTGGTGTTGGTTTGGTTGGTGCGCAGGTCAGGCCACCAGAGAGCGGTGGCGGGATTAGCACCAGCCCCAGCGCAGAAATTTGCGGCAGCTTGAAGGTTACCGTAGGTCTGGCCGGAAGGTGAGCCGTTGGCGCAGGCGTACTGCGACGGAGTGCCGTTGTTACCTCCCGGAGGCGTGATGCCGCCGCGTCCTGACCAGTAGGGGACATCGGAGTAACGATAACCTTGCTCCAAGGTGAAGGTGATGAACTGGCTCGGCATGTAGTCGAAGGTGATGGTTCCGTCGTGCATCTGGGAGCGGTCACCCGCGTTTTCGGTAAAGTACGGAGTGCCGCTGAAGGCTGTTGCGCCATTGATGGGCGGCAGCAGAGTAAGGTAGCGGCCAGGATTGCTCATTACGCCGCCACCGAGAGTTATGGCGTAGAGATCCTTCTTGAACCACATGCGGTCGTAGATCATATAGCCGAGGAAGGCTTGCTTGGGCCTGCCATTCTTGCTGCTGTGGCAGTTTACGCCGCCGCTGTAAGTCGAATTGGTGCCCGTCTCCGGGGAGTATCCGTGGGGGTCATACGGCCCACTGGCAGGCCCGCCTCCGTATTCGCACCCAGCATCGCCGGTGATCGTGAATGCCGCCTTGTCGAAGAATTTCGTGGGGTTGTCGTAGTATTTTACCTGCGCGCTGTAGTCGGCGTGGACACGCGAACGCCCGGGGAAGCCGACAGCGTCCTCTCCCAGACCGTAGTTGTTGAAGACGAAGTCCAGGTAGGGCTTGGGGCGCCAAAGAATTTGTCCACCCAGTCCAGGCTTGCCGTTGGCGCGGGCATAGGACTGCCAGCCGTTGATGATCCACGGCTCGATCTTCAGCTTCTTCGTTGGAAAATACTGGATGCGCAGGCCATTGAAGAACCATGGCGTATTGGACGAAACGAACGAGGGCTGGTAAGTCCAATTGTCGAAGTTGTAGTAGCTAAACAGACCGATGTAGGAGACGAAAATGCCCGCATCAACGTTCAGTCCATGGGCAACATCCCAGTGGTAACCGCCCCATGCCTCTGAGACGTACTTATACGCGCCGGCCAGATCCCATTGGCCGCGGCTAGGGCTGGCGTCGTTCCGCGGTGTCGTCGTGGCGAACAAACCGTTCATGGTGAGGATGCGCCCGCGCACGTTGTTGATGCGGATGTCGCCGCCGATGCTGATCTGCTCCAACTGCCACTCGTCGGACCGGAAGCTTTCTGTAGCTCCGCCCATCGTGTCGTCCTTTGGGTGGTTATAGTCGAGAATGTAGTTCGCATCGGCGCGGAACTCCGGCGTGAAATACTTGGTGCTCATCGGACTGTCCACGGCATGACCGTTGCTGTTCAGCCAGGTCCAGTCGCCTTCGAATGGCTCACCCTTGGTAGTGGTTTGAGCGCTGATCTCGGGCGCTGCGGGAGCCGCTGGAGCGGCAGTCGCAGCTTGCAGTGCCGGTGTTACGGAACTGCTTGAACCGGCGCCTACAGCGACCCCCTCCGCAGTGCGCAGTGCGTTTGCGTCCCGCTCTGCATCGGCTGCACCAGTGCGCGATTTTAGCTCCGCTTCAAGTTGCGCGATGCGAGCCTTCATTTCAGCGAGTTCTTTGATGACCGCATCGTTGTTGGGCGTCGCCGCGCTTGCACTCTGTGGCGTTGTGACGTTGTCGGGGGTTGAAGTTGCGCTTTGGGCATGACACGCAAGCTGCACAACAAGACCACAGATTGCGACTCCTAACATTATGGCAGTTCTGAAGTTCTTCTTCATCGGTATCTGACCTCCTCGACGTCTTGCGTCGCCGGGCTGAAATGCGTTGGCTCTCACTGAAGTATGGCTAGCCTGTCGCTTCCGCCTACCTCATCCCAATTGTTATGCGAAGCGACATAAAGGAGTCGCAAAGAATACGCAGTGCTTTCGAAAATGTTAAGCAGCATAGCGTCTTTTGACGCGCGCTTTTCCCAGGGCCACCTGCATCCGCTCCGCCGCCGAGCGGGGGTGGCTTACATAGACGCTACTGTGGAGGCCATAAAGAGTCCGTGTGTGTTTTGAAGAAAGATATAAGCACCGCGTGAGGCTTACATAAGTAAGTCGTAAATATCTGCTTTTCCAGTTATTGCTTGGTCGGCATTTCCTAGATCTGCCGATTTAAAAATGGCTGGACCACGTGCTTGTCTCGCTGTTCGCTGTCTTTATCTTATCTTTATCTATTCATCTCTAGCATGATGGTTAGTCATTGCGTCTGCCGAGATCGACCCGAACAGGAACCAGGACTTGGGCAAGTCATTCAGCAACCTGGGCGAAACGGCCACCGCAGGCAGCCAAGCGACTTAAGGAATTAAGGCGAACAGATCGGAGAATCGAATGCGGCAAGCGAAATATGCATGGGCACTACTGGCGCTATCGACCATCGCCGTTCGGGCGCAGGATGCAGTATCTGTGAGTCGACAGGTTCATCAGGCTCCTGATAAGGATGGCGTGTATTACGCGGGCCCCGAGGTCACCACGCCTCGCCTGCTGAGCACCGCATATGTGACCTACCCTGAAGGCGTGCCCGCTAAAGAAGTTCAGGGCATGACCGTCCTGGCCATGGTCATTGGCGCCAACGGCATCCCTGCACACATTCAAGTACTGCACAAGCACGGCGAAGCATTCGATCAAGCTGCCATCGCGGCTGTGAACCACTCTACGTTTGAGCCGGGCAAGCTGAGAGATAAACCTGTGCCCGTCTGGATCGACGTGCGGGTTGTGTTCCGCGCCAACCGCAGCCAGGCCGTTCCTCAGGTCCTTATTGCCGAGAGAGATCTGCCTCTGCCGGATGAATCGCAATTTGAAGCTAACCATCACAACCCTCTCTCGTACACAGCGCCCATCCCCATCCACACGGTTGACGCGGACTTCGCCGATCCCTTTGCAACACATCCATATGTGCAGGTGGCCATCGTTACGGTGTTGGTGGGCGAAGACGGATTGCCGAAGGAGGTTCGCGTTAAGCGCGGCCTCGGGTTTGGATTGGACAAAGAAGCCGAGGCCGCCGTCTGGCACTACAGGTTTTTCCCCGCCACCAGGAAGGGCAAGCCGATTGCAGCAGGCAGAGAGATCATGGTCGATTTCGCCAAGTTCTGATGGTTGCTCCTTTGTTCTTCCGACACCCATGACCAGTAATGATGTAATTCGATAAGCTGGTTATCGATGTGACTCCGGTAGCCCCAAGGGGTAGTGGTCAGACGCCTTGCTGAGGCCAAGCAGAGTCTACGATCTGGCGATAAGTGGTTGGTTTCGTTGCCACACCCTGTTGGGCGAGGCGATAGAACAGTTTGCCCCAGCTGCGCGATTTGCGCCGGTTGAAGTGGAATGCGAACTCATCCAGGTAATCCTGGAGATGCTCGGCCCGGACGGCTCCCTGATGCGTCCCAGTAACCACCGCTTCAGCAACGGGAAGACGTGATGAACCCGCGGCAACAGTTCGGATGCCTGTTCAGCGTGGTCCTTAAGATAGGTGATCCTGTGCCGGTAGTCGAAGCCGGAATCACACTCGATGCTTGTGTGCCTACATGACCGCCGGCCAAACCGCGAACATTGAGCGATGGCTGTGTGATGAGATCGGCGAGTGTCTTCGGCGCTTCCTCGGTCGATCCCAGCCAGAATTCATCCATTAGTTCAGCATCGACATTCGGGGAATCAGCAACCGCCAGCTTTTCAGTGTCGCTCAGCGGCTCGATACCGTCATAGAGGTGCTCCACCAGAATATGCCCCTGATCGTCCTTCATCGACGCGATCAACCGGGCAAGCATCATGGCTGAATTTGGAGCCCAGTTTCCATAATGGCCGCTGTGCAACTCGATGCGCGGTCCATAAACCGTGATGTCCATTGCGATGAGGCCTCGAGCGCCAAAGACGACCGATTGGAGCCGTGTCTGGCTGAGAGGTGCGTCGCATATCAGCCAGACATCACCAGAAAAGAGATCCTTATTGGCGGCCAGAATCTTCCCCAGATTGATGGAACCGGTTTCTTCTTCTCCTTCGAAAACAAAGTTGATATTCGATTTCATTTTGAGCCCTGCTGCGCGAATTGCATCGAGCGCAGTCATCATTGCTTCGATCGGGGCTTTATCGTCTGCTGCAGCCCGCGCGTACAACCTCCATCAGGATTGTACGGTGTGCCTGATTCCGGAAGCGGGATAATCTGCCCGCTTTTTTGAATCTGCCGGTCGCATAAAGTCGGAGTAAAAGGAGGAGTGGTCCATTGCTTGGGATCGACTGGCTGGCCGTCGTAGTGGGCATACAAAACAATCGTTCGCTTAGCGCCTGGTGCAAGAATCTCGCCAAAGACGATCGGGTTGGAGCCACGTATCCGGCACAAGCTATGGCCATCTTGGCGGTCTGAAGTGCAGCGTTGTAGGCTGTGGCAAAGCGGCGGTCCTCAGAGAGGGCAGGAATCGCCATCCCTAAGATCGCGGGCCACAAGACGGCGGATTTGGTTCAGCTCTTGGCGACTGGTCGTGTGCCGGTGAACTTTATTGTCTTGAAGCAGTTTCTTCCAACTCATTGAGCGTGCCCTTCAGGTGGATGGTTTTGCTCTTCAAAACGGAATGGAGGAAGTGATCCTCCGCCGCCAACTTGCGGCGAAACTCTTCCGGGGAAAACAGAGTGACATTGACCTCGCGGCCGAAGCGGGCTTCCAACTTTCGTAAAGCCGGTAGAAGGTCTATCTGCTTTAACGTGCCAACAATAGCCAAGTCTACATCGCTGGCCGAGTGTTCCTCGCCGCGCGCGATGGAGGCGTAGAGGAAGGCCAGTTCAATCCGGTCATCAAAGCGCTTCAGGGTGGTCGTGAGCGTAGGCACAATCCCGCTGGTTTTGTCGAGCAGTCCGTGCAGGTCGCGGAAAAGCGGGGAGTCGGCATTCGCCTTGAAGTAGGTGCGGCGTCCGTCTTGGCGGCGCAGCAATAACCCTAACTACCACATCGCTGATGGTGGAGGCTGTTACCACACTGAAAATGTCAGTATGTTCCGCGATTTCATTGAACTGCGCAGGGGTATAGGCTCTCCAGCCGCATTGCCCTGTCTCGGGCCAACACAGCTTGGGTGTGGCCAACGTATGCACATCTTTGTAGGGGAACGGATCGATGAGAACGCCATAGGCGACGCTGAAAACAGCAGTGCTGGCACCGATGCCGAGAGAGAGCGTGAGGATCGCGGTGAGTGCGAAGCCTGGATTTCGCCGCAATTGACGGGCTGCATAACGAAGGTCCTGCCAGACTGTTTCGAGGCGGAAACCGCCACTTCCGGGACTCTGGCGCCGGTGGTTTTCCATTTGGACTTCTCCCCTCATTCAGGAAGAGACCGCAGCTCAGCACTGCAGTATGTCTCTACGATAAATATCGCCTCACGGGCTAGTGCAAGTGGACTTGGCGACAATTTCCCGGCAGACAATTCGTGATGGAGCAGAGATCTGCCGTCTCGAATCACGCTCGGTTGCTGCGAGTGGTGAGGGATCTCGAGTTTGAGATTGCGGCTCTCGACAAATGCAGGGGAAGGATGCACGCGCCCAGAAGGCCTGCTTCGGGTCCCACTTGGCAGGCAGTACTCGCGTCCCTCCGCCGGGCATTCCGCTTGAGGCAGGCCTGCCTGGCGCAGTAAGTGCGTAGACATAACTGCGCCGCTCCAACTCGACAAACACAGATGGCGCCAGCAGATCCCATGATTCGGCGACTCCTCCGCCGACCACATAGAGGGGCAGATTGAGGATGTTGATCAGGCCGGCTAATCCGATTCCGAGGGCTCTTCCGGTTTGCTGGTAGATAGCCAGTGCGTCAGGGTCACCTTGCCGTGCGGCCTGGGCTAGATCGAGAGCTGTCAGCGACGAGCCATCACATTTGAGTTGAGCTAGTCCGGGAGCCTTGCCGCTTCCGATAAGCCGTTCCGCGGCGCTAACAAGCGCGGTAGCAGAAGCGCAAACCTCCAAACAGCCTGTGTTGCCACATCCGCAGACAGGGCCATCAGGATTGATCGTCATATGACCGGCCTCGCCGCCCATGCCGGTTGCTCCGTGCCAGAGCTTGCCATCGAGAATGATTCCATTTCCCACGCCTGTGCCCAAGGTCAGCATGCACAGAGAATCCACACCCAACTGCTCTCCCAGACCGAGGGTATACTCGGCAAGCACCGCCACGTTGGCGTCGCTTTCAACCGCAACGCGCATGCGCAGCCGGGCTTCCATTTCAGCAAGGAGGTGAAAACCGTCCCAACCGGGGAGGTTTGGAGGATGATGAAGACGACCAGCAGGCAATTCGAGGGGGCCGGGCGAACCGACGCCAATGCCGGCGAGTGTGTAGGTCTCAGAGAATTGAGCCAGCAATTCAAGTATGGCGTCACACATGTCATCGACGACCGCACTTGGGCCTGCCTCAAGACGTGTGGGAAGCGCGACGGAGTTGCAGTACGCCGAGGTCGGGGGTATATGCCGCAACCCTCAGATTGGTTCCGCCAAGATCGATGCCAATTGTCAGTAACTGCGAGTTTTCCGGAGCCATCTCAAATCACCGAGCATACATGGATGCGATCAAGCATCCCCAACAAGTGACTTTACAAGGATAATCGGGATACAAAAAGCAGTCTCCACCGAAGTAACTGCGCCCGTATTTATCCTCGATAATTGCCGTGATTGGAAACGATACCACAGGCACAACGATTGCGCAAACTGAATTTTATCTGCGGGCACGAAGAGGGCATGGAAGACGGATAACCTAGCTTCAGATCAAAGCGAAATTGCGACACCGGAACCAGGCTCTGAAGGGACATGAAACCTCGATGGAGATCTCCCTATGCTGGGACGCATAAGATACCTGGGCAGTGGATCAAGCCCCTCACTGACATGACTAAGTCGGGAGTTCCTTCGGATTTAGGCCCATGTGACAGATTGGCCGAGAAATGATCAAGATAGCGCCGGGCTTCAGAGGAACGATTGGCACTGGTGCCTTGCAGGCAACGAACCATCAGAGAAAGCTATCCCAGCAAGGCTTTGGGGCGAGGTTTCTTTCAAGGAAAGACGAATTCTTCAAAAGGAAACTTAACTTTCGAGGTCAGGCGGCATAGACTTGTAATACGGCAATGACCTTCACTAAGCCGCAATCAAATGGCGAAGAAAATTACTCATCCAACTCTCAGCCAGGTTGCCCAAAAAGCGGGCGTGGGAACCACAACTGTTTCCCGCGTCATTAATGGTGGCGATCGAGTAAGTCCTCGGACCTTGGCCCATGTGCGGCGTGTGATTGAAACTCTTGGATACGTACCCAATCAGGCGGCGCGGACCCTCAAAGGACAGCGCACCAAAACGATCGGCCTGGTCATTCCCAGCATCGCGGATCCCTTCTTTTCAAGTTGCGCTGAAGCCGCACAAGCCGTTGCGCGGGTCAATGACTCACTCCTGATTGTGACTGTAACGGGCAACGATCCACGCAATGAAATCGACAACCTCAACGTTCTCATACGTCATCGGGTCGATGGCCTGATCATTGTGCCTGCCGACTCGCACAATCACGCATTGCGCGATCTTCTCAATCGGGTGGCGATGCCGGTGGTAGCGATTGATCGCCCCGTAGTCAATTCGTCGATTACCTCGGTGGTAGCCGATAACTTGAAGGGCGCGATGTTAGCCACGCAGCATTTGATCGATCACGGTTACAAGCGCATCGTTTGTCTAACTGGTGAAAGCACGTTGTACACCATTCGCGAACGTATGACCGGATATCGCAAGGCTATCGAAGCCGCGCATTTGACTCCGATCTTTGACACCTCCGTCAAGGACTACCGGTCTGCCGAATACGCGATCAAGAATTTGCTGGAAGGGCCGCACACGCCGGATGCCATTTTTACGCTGAAGAACAGCACGACGATTTATGCCTTTGAAGCGCTGCAGAAATTCAACATCGCCGTGCCCGAATCGATCGCGTTGTTGGGCTTCGATGACTTTGAGCTCGCATCGACTGTTCGTCCATCTATCAGCGTTATCGAGCAGCCGGTTGAAGAAATTGGACGGCGGGCCGCGGAGATTCTTTTCGAGCAGTTATTCGATGAGCACAAGACCGCTCCGACTGCTTCTTCTCAGCCGGCTCGACAGATCAAACTGAAGACACGTCTCATACAACGCCATTCCTGCGGCTGCACTCCACCGATTGCGTGACACAAAAAAGTCCGGCGCCCGCAGGAGAGCCGGAGCCACCAGGGCCCCGGCTTCGCAAGAAACTATTGGTTCGCGGAATAACCCACACGTACAGTCAGGATTTCGTACGGATGGATCGGTGCTGTAACTGTACCGTCGACGATCTTGAGTGCTTCACCTTCGGGCTTCTCCATCAGATTGGTGATGGTTGCCTCTGTGGCGCCTTTGGGGACATGGATTTCTACGTCCCCTGACTTCCCCGCCCATTCATACACACGGAAGATCAACCCGTTGGCGTCCTCAGCTTTCTTGAGGGCTGTGAGAACAACGTTCTCCGGTTTCACAGTCACATACGCGAACTCAGCCGGGAGATTGCCGGTGTGTGCTTGCACCTGGGTAGCCTGGAGACGGTAGTTGTACTCGTAGCCGTGCCGCACCGTCAGGGCCTGCTTCCAGTCGCCTGCATGCGGATAGAGAGCATAAGTGAAGTGATGGTGCCCGCGGTCGGCATCGGGATCGGGCCACGTGGGCGAGCGCAGCAGCGAGATACGCAGAACATTATCTTTGTCGTCGTATCCATACTTCGAGTTGTTGAGCAGGCTGAATCCGTGCTGTCCATCGCCAAGATCGGCCCAACGCAACACAGGGACTTCAAACTGCGCTTGCTCCCATGAATTGTTGCGCGTGGTGGGCCGCTGAATGCTGCCGTAGGGGACTTCGTAAGTGGCCTTGTTGCTGGTGGCGGCCAGAGGGAACGCGGCCTTCAACAGTATGTGCGTCTCATGCCAGTCAATATCGTTCACCACGTCCACTTGGTCCGCACCGGCATCGAGCGTAATGTCCTGGACGAACTTCGAGCTCTGCCATGTGCGAGTAACACGAATTGCACTGCGCAACGGGCCCTTCTGGACCAACTCAACCGAATCGGCCTTATCGATGGATGTGAAATGATCGAGCGTGCCGGGATCGATGTTCCACGCATCGTAGTCCTTGGGCAGATCCTTGAAGGTCTGCAACTGGTTTCCGCATGCGCCCGGTGCCAGCGCTTCGAAGTTCGTCTTCTTGTCGAAAAGGCTGGTGATGCAACCCGTCTGCTTGTCGACAGCAACTTTGAGTACGGAGTTTTCCAGCGTCAATCCCTCCGCCTTCAAGTCGCTTGCAAAGGGTTTCGCGCCGGAAACAACGTGCAGCACCTTATACCCCAGCGAAGGTACGTTGTTAGCTGCGATCAGCAACTCGTAGCTATTGGACTTTGCATCGCTCTTAAGGATTTGCGATGGCACTACGTGGCTGGCCGCATCGAGAACGGAAACGCCACCCGCGGCTGCCGATGGTAACTGCACTTCCACGGTCACAGGTCCGGAACGCTCCCAGGCCAGCGGGTTAAGCACCAGCACTGGAACGCCGCTTGCAACATGCGTATCGATGCCCGCCGACAAGGTCCTCAGCGACTGCTGCGAGATCTCATCGGTAGCCCAGCGCACTTGATCGTAATCCTGTTGCGCCTCTTTATAAATGATGCCGATGCCGGAGCCAGCCGCCAAATCGTGGAAGCCATTGAAGGTGATCTTCTTCCACGCATCGGTAAGCCGATCACCAGGATACGGCTCGCCCGCGAGCCAGGCCAGAGACGCATACTTCTCTGCATCGATCGCCTGCTCCTCGCTGTCACGCATGTTGCGCTTGTGGTTGGCCTGCGTGGTCATCACACCGCGGTGATACTCGAAGTACAGTTCGCTCTTCCAGGTCGGAATAGCGACCTTTCCATCGCCGGGTGAAACGGGCGCTGTATATCCCTTGGCAATCGAGTCGTAATCCCAAATCTTTGGATCCGAAACCAGCTTGCCCTCAACGCCGGTGAAGTAACTCTGCGCAGTTCCGAACTTCATCTTCGGAATGACTTTTCCCGACTGCATCCAATGCGCGCCTTCGTCCAGAATCGCGCGTGTGGGGCCGCCGCCGTGGTCGCCGATACCGTAAAGGTCCATCATCTCCGTCAGACCGGAGATATGATCGCGAGCGATGCCAAGATCGTGGGAAAGACGCACCGGGTTCAGATTGTCATTCGCATAGTCATGCGGGAAGTAAGTGAGCACCTTGCTGCCGTCCGGCGACTCCCACCAGAAAAGTTTGAAGGGAAACTGATTGGTGTCGTTCCACCCGGTCTTCTGCGTGACGAAGTAGTCGATGCCGGATCTCTTGTAAATCTGCGGTAGCTGCCAGGTATATCCGAACGAATCGGGATTCCAGCCGATCCTTACATCCACGCCATATTCCTTCTGGAACCACCGCTTTCCCACCAGGATGGAGCGCACCTGCGCCTCGCCATCCGGCATGTTCAAGTCCGGTTCCACCCACATGCCGCCCACGATCTCCCAGCGACCTTCCTTGATGCGCTGCTTGATCTCCTCGTTCATCTGCGGATACTTGTCCGCGATCCACTCATTGAATTGAGCGGAGGATTGCGAGAAAGTGTAGTCGGGGTACTCGTTCATCAACTGCAGCGCTGTGCCAAAGGTCCGCTTGACCACGTCGACCGTTTCGGTCCACGGCCATAGCCATGCTGCATCGATGTGCGCGTTGCCTGTCAGGTGGAACGTCGCCTGCTGCAGCAGTGGCTTCAGACCTTCAAGATTTGACTGGGCCTGTTTCAACGACGCGTCGAATTTCGCCTGGTCCTTGGCATCGAGGGCCGCGAGATCTACTGCGCTCGCAGACTTTTCCAGCGTGGCCGTATCCGGCGCAACATTCTTCGAGAGGCTCGGAACCAGAATGGCCGCGGAAAGAATCTCCAGGCGCATGTCCTCTGGATTGGGCCGGTTCTCGGCGAAATCAATCTTCAACTCGGTTCCGCCGAAGGTCTTCTTATCCACGGTGTGCAACAATTTGACCGCAACAAGTACCTTTTCGCCGGGCTTGGCCTTGTCGAAGAGTACGATCGGCTCCAGGTCATCGCCCAGCGCCACGCGCCGGCCATTGAAGTAGATGATCTCGGGCATCGGGCCATTTGCATAGGCCGAGAGGCGGAACCATATCCGCGCGCCGGTCAGGTCGTAGCCGTGGAGACTCTGCGGAACTTCAATCGAGCGGCGGAACCACTCCGCATCCTCTGACCCTTGCGCCTGCGCCTTCACCACTTGCCATGACGAGTCGTCCAGTTCTGTAGACTCTCCATGGGCCAAATCTCCAGCGTGGAAACGCCATTCGTCGGCTGACAGCCGATTCAGTTCGGTCAACCGCCCGACCACCGATTGGGTGTTGGTATCGAGCGACTTCACGATCTGCGCCGCCTGGTCGGCGGTTTGTGCAACAGCCTTTCCTGACCCAAGCAACGCAACCGAAACGGAAAGCGCCACAGTCAACAGGCCGATGCCGAAAGCACGCCCGCTCTCCCCGATGCCACTATCATTCTTCATTTCAGATCTCCCGCTTCACTTCGCGCAAGACGATGGTGTCCATTTCCGCACCAGCGCACCACCGTCTAAACGTCTCCGCGAATTATACCCCCGTGAACATGCAAGTGGAAACGATACCATAACACTTCAAGATTAATGCCAAACTGGATGGCGGGGATGGCAGCGGCCAGGCCAAATGGGCGTACCTCGGGCAAAGGAAACTGTCTTGTGACGCGCGTATCTTCTCCTTCATTCCTGAGATTCGCAGCGATCTAATGTGGCGCGGGTTGATTCGGAGTGAGGGGGTTGGGCGTGCTGCTGGAAGAGTGGGTGCTGTTCAGTTTTTCGCACAGATCAAACTCTTGCTGCGCGCGCTCGCGGAACCCCTCGTGGCGGTAAATCTGGCCCAGTCTGAAGTGCAGGGCTGAAACGTCTGGCGCGAGTGCAACGGCCTTTTCCAACTCGTCCTGGGCTTTCGGCAGATTTTTCTGCGCCTCGTATACCTGTCCCAATTCCTCATGGACTTTGGGGTTGCCGGGAGACAATGAGGCGGCTTTGGCCAGGTATGGAACCGACCTGTCAAAATCGTTTTGGTCGGCAAGCAGAGTACCGAGATTGAGGAATGGCTGCGGATCCGTGGGGCCATCTCCCTGCCAGTCGATAGCAACCTGAAATGCCGTCTTCGCCTTCTCTGGATTGTTCAACTCCCGCCATGCCAGTCCGAGATTGTTTTCTGCTTCAATGTACTTGGGGCGCAAAGCCAGAGAGCGTTCGAAGCTCGAAATTGCGTCGGCAAACGCATTTTCGTTGTACTTTGTCCGCCCCAAAAGATACCAGGCGTCGGCATCATTCGGATCTTCTTGAGTAACTTCAGTGAACCATTTATCGGCGTCGGCAAAGTCACCTAGCAACACGTAGTCTGATGCAACGGTCTTCAACTCGTCGGCCTTTGGCCGCCTGACGCGAGCGCCAGCAGTAAACTCAGCCAGCGATTCAACCGCCTTCTGTTCGCGAAACAGCACATAGCCGAGCAGACAATGGGCCTCAGCGGAGGTGGGATGCTCCTTGAGGTAGTTATGAAGAGCGGACTCCGCGCTGGCGAGTTTGGCCTCTGACAGCAGCGTGCGCGGCTCCGCAAGCGGATCAGGAGATTGCTGGCTCTGAGCTGCAAGGGGGCAGAGCATAGACAAGGCGAGTGCGCAGTTACCAAGGCGCATCATCGCGCTAGTGAGCGGCGCTCTTGATGTTATTAGCATCATTCGCCTGTCCAGCCACAGCTTCACTGGCTTCGCGCTGCAACTTGCTGTATGTCTTCATCTCCTGCTGTGCCTGGGCGGCATTGCCCTGCGCCCTGTAAACAGCGGCAAGAAGGAAATGAATGCTCGGCTCGTTCGGACTTTCCTTCATGGCCAACTGCAGATCGGGCAAAGCGTCGCTCTGCTTGCCCAGCCGGACCAGAGCGCGGGCGCGGTCGACGCGTGCCTGCATCAGCGTGGGACAGCGTTCGATGGACTGGTTCAACTGAGCGAGCGCATCTTCGCTTGAGTCGTTGGCCTCGAGGATCGAGTCGGCCAGCATCCAACGCGCCGTGCAATTGTAGGGATCATTTTCCAACTCTGCTTTGAACTCCTCCTGCGCCGACTCCCACTTGGAGATGAGCATATAAGCCTTTGCCATGCGCATATGGGTTCCGGGCTGGTGGGGATTTATGTCAATCGCCTTCTTATACTCCACCAGGGCGACATCGTAATTGTGCATGCTTTCATCGATCTCGCCGGTAATTTCATGCGCCACCACCGAATTCGGATCGATCTCATTGATTTTCTTCAGCGCGCCTTCTGATAACTGCAGATAAGTCTTGCCAAGGAGATACCATGCCTCCTGGCTTTTGGGATTCCGCGCCAGAAAGTTATTCAGATACGAGGCCGCATCTCCGTAGTTTTTGAGATTGATCAGGATATGTGCAAGGATCATTTCTACGTTGTCGTCAGTCGGGCTGGCATGCTGCGCTGCCCGCAGGATCGGCTCTGCCTTATCATCCATACCCAGTTGAAAATAGCTCATGCCTAACATGGCGGAGGCGGTGGGCATATCCGGATGAAGTTCCAATCCGCGCTTGAGCACCTCTGCAGCATGGCTATAATCATGGCCGTTGAAGTAGATCATGCCCAAGTTGTTGTAGGCGGCGGCAAGATGCGGAGCCAGTTTGATCATGGCCCGGTACTTTTCAATTGCCGTTGCGCTATCGCCATGTTGCTGGGCGGCTTTGGCCTGCGCGTACAACTGCTGCACTTCTGGCGTGACCTCGTCTGTCGCCTGTTCGGCACCAGCGGAAGTCAGAGCAAACCCGAGCAAAACCGCAGCAAGCCAATACCTTGTCCGATGAATCCATGTTATAAACAGGTCCGTCCTCATGGCATTCCATTATAGTTGATTGTTATTTGTGCGAATAAAAAAACCGGGCTGCTTTGTGAGCAGCCCGGAGTAGATGGAGATATGCAAATGTTGCAATTCAATGTTCAAGCCTGCGCCGCTGGATTTAGAACTCCAAACGGAACTGGACCTGGCCCTGGCGGTTCGTGATGTTGGAGCCCGTCGAACCGGGTGAAATCTGACCGAACGTCGTGTCGCTTGCGTTGTTGTCCGGTGCGTTGAACAGCGTGCGGTTGAAGGCGTTGAAGTAGTCCACCTTGAGGATGCCTGTGAGATGCTCACCCATGTAGAACTTCTTGATCGCAGCCAGGTTTTCCTTGAGGACACCGGGTTGCCGTAGTTGGGTGTAGGTTCTCTGGGCGTCGCCCAGCACCCATGGGCTTGAAGTGGTTGTGAACGCGTCAGCTGGGAAGATCTGGGCAACCGGTATTTTACCTACCCAGTAATCCCGCTCCTTTTTGTACGATTTTGTGCTGAGGGCGACGGAGGAGTTCCGATTCGGGCGATTGAATCCGTTCTTCAGTGGATTGCCGTTCTCATAGACGCCTTGGTTGTTGCCCTGGATTGGTGTTCCAGCTTCGTAATCCATGTACCAGCCAATCTGCCATCCGCCCAGGACGTTGCCTGCGATGTGATTGTTGACGAATTTTTTGCCGGGACCGATGGGCAGCTCATACACTCCGCTGACCTTCAAGGTCTGCGGTTCGTCGTTGTTAGAGGTCACCCATTCAGGCTTCTGGTTGTACTTGTTGAGAGCGTTGTTCTCAAAGCTGGAGAATCCGCTGGAGATGTTGTCCTCCAGGTGGGAGAGAGTGTACCCCGCCAGGAAGGAGAGACCGTCGGTGAAGCGCTTTTCCACTTCAATCTGTGCCGACTGATAGTAGGTTGTCCCGTAGCCTTCAAAGTTGTTCTGGATGTTCGAATACTGCGCATAGGGCCGGAGTGCCTGAGCAACAGTCGCCGAACCGCCAAAGTCAGCCACGAAGTTGGGATAGGGCAGCGGTACGCCGTCGAGCGAAGTCTGTCCAGTTTGGAAGACATCCGCCAACTTGGCGTCCAATGAGAGGTTGGAGGGGTTCATCTGGTCCAGCGGGTTCAATAAGCTGGGCAGGTGGATGACGCGGTTGCCGACAAATGCCGCCGTGATGAAGGTGCTGAACGGCAGTTCGCGCTGCAAGTTGATGTTCCACTGCTGGCTATACGGAGCGAAACCGTCCTTCTTTTTGTCGAGGGCATTGGTCTGAACGCCCGCGCCAAGCCCTGGCCTGAACGTAACAGGGGTGGAAACGGATGGAATGGGGTTGGTGTCCCACTGTCCGTTGGACGAAGTGGTGTTGCCTGTGGAGCTGCGCACAAACGCGTTGTGCAGCAGGTTGCCGTAGTTGACCGCGACTTTGTTGGTGCCGTATTCATAGGCGCCGCCATTGAGGAAGGCGACGTTCAAACCGGCCTGGATGACTGTCTTGTTGTTGAGCTTGTAGGCGAAGCCGAGACGGGGGCCAAAGTGTCCCCAGTGGATATCGGCGCGGTTGTAACCGGCGGTGGGCCCAAGCTGGTTAACAGCACCAGGAAGGCTGCCGAAATCAGCAGAGTCTTTCTTGGTGGTGTCGAAGAAGACAACGTTGTTGTGGACCTCGGTAAACGGCACCTGGATGTCCCAGCGGATGCCGAGGTTGACGGTTAATCTAGGAGTCAGCTTGATGTCGTCCTGGAAGTAAGGTGAATAGTCCCAGTTGCGCAGCTTCAGCCCCGTGGTATTGGAGCGGTTTGTGCTGTCGGGGAGACCCACCAGGAAGCTGGCGAATGCAATGCCTTCTCCAAAATTCGGGTCAGCCGCATTGGCAGTTTGAACGTGGCTGAAGTTAAAGTTTCCGCCCTCGGTCTGCTCTTCGTTATCGTCCTGAAGGGCGCGCCGGAGCTCAACACCGAAGTTGAAGGTGTTGCGTCCCTTGGTCCAGAGCCAGTTGTTGACGATGGCGACACCCAGCTTGCGGTTGACGGAACTGGCGTTTGAGCCATTGGTGCCCCACTGCGAGGGCTGGTGATTGTTGTCGCTCCATGAAATGTCCGGCGGAATGTCTTCATTGATCACACCTGCGAATGAAGAGTTCCCGGCCTGCTTCATGACGTTGAACTGGTTATTGATCTCGCCGATCCAGCCTGCGCCGGCGGTCATGACCAGGTGGGGTGTTATTGCGTAGGTGTAGTTCAACAGAAACGCGCTGCCGATGTTCGGAAAGGAGCGCAGGCCATTGAGGGGATTTGGCGGCAGAACGATCGGGTCGTTGTCGAAGCCGAGGTTGTGGAAGGTATTCCGCCACTGCGTCCAGTGAATGCTCTGCGTCGCTGTCAGATTGTGGTCGACGGTGAATCCCCAGTTGTGCTGGATGGTCGGATTGATAAAGGGGACGAAAAGCTTGTTCTTGCTCAGGCCACCAATGCCGGTGCCTGGGTTGTCAGGATCGGGAATGTACTGGAGCAAGCTCTGTGAAATAGCGCTGAAGCGGCCTGGGCAGATAACGTTTTTCACGCCATTGCATGAAAACTGCTGCGTATTGTTCGTCGCGGGGTCGTAGATCGGAACCATGACGCCATTGCTGTCAACAAAGTCAGTAAAGTCGCCGGTCTTTTCCAGCTTGGTGGGCACCGTGCCGATGGTGGTGTTTTCGTTGTTCTGCTTGTACCATTCCTGGCTGTAGTGGCCGAAGGTCTTGTTGCGGCCGTCATAGAGGTGCGGAATGCGGATGGGACCGCCGATGGAGAAGCCGTAGTTGTTTTCGTGGTCTACTGGGGGCTTCTTTCTCGTGTTGCCGGAGTTCCACGGGGGGCCGTTGAAGAAGCCAACCGAGTCAAAGAAGCTGTTGCGGTTGATTTCAAACGCGCTGCCGTGATACTGGTTGGTGCCCGACTTCATCTGGTAGGTAAGGGCGCCCTGGCCAAGGCCGAACTGCGCGGAGAAGGTAGAGCGTTCAACGCGATACTCCTCGACCATGTCGAAAGGCGGGTTGTAGTTGGTGGTGTAGCCTTCGGTCTCCGGCTGCGGGACCGGGATGCCGTTGTAGATGATCTCCTGTGAGAAGTCAGCGCCGCCGCTGACGCGATGGGAGAAGGTGTCGCCGGTGGTTCCTGGAGCCAGGAATTGAAGTTGATCGACCTGGCGGCCGCGGCCCGACACTTCCGTCGGCAACGCTTCGACAACCACCTGTTCGATGGTGCTTCCGAGTTCGGGCTGGGTCGTGTTCAGCGCGACTTGGTCGGCTGTGACTGAAACGGTTTCGTTGGCCGCACCCGCGGAAAGGGTAAAGTCGACGCCGGTGTTTCTACTGACCTCGACGGTGACGCCCTTCTGTACTGCCTTCTTGAATCCAGAGGCGTCAATCGAAATGGTGTACTTGCCCGGCAGAACGCCTTTGAAGCTGTAGGTGCCAGCGCTCTCCGACACGGTGCGATCGGTGACCGAAGTGCCTTCGTTGGTGATGGTTACTTTGGCACCCGAGATAACGGCGCCGCTGGTGTCGGTAATTGTGCCGGTAATGCCCGCACTGGCTTGCGCGGAAGCATTCCGAGGAGCCAAGAACATCAACCCCATGATTGCCAAAGCCAATGCTAAGGCAATCCTTGAAACTGGGATGGGCGGTGATAGCGTAGCGCGCTCCTGAGTTTTTTGTAAGTGTCTCACTGGTTCTCCTTGAGTGGTTCTGAAGTCTTGCTTCAAATCGTACTTTCAGACATGGTCAACGGTGGAACTGTTGACCGGCTTTTCTTGTTCACTATGGAATCGATACCATCTCGCAGTGGCAACGATTCTATGGCGAGCTATGCTATCCCGCCAACTACCCGCTGTCAAGGTGTTTTTTGGGCTCGGTTTCACAGGTTGACCGGAGACGCGGCAGACTCTCTCCAGCAACGGCCGCCAACCGTATGTCGCTGAAAACAATGAGCAGAAACAAACCCACCCGCATCCCCGTCTGGCGTGACGGGGTGGGCCTGCGAACCTCCATAGCAAGCGACGGGCAGGTATGCTCTAGGGCTGAGCCGATTTGGTGGTCTCCGACGGTACGGGTCCTTGGGGTGGCTCATCCACCTGAACCTGGCGGTCGCCCTTTACGTTGGTGAGGGTCTGCACAATCCCGCTGGGCCACCGGATTTCGATGCTGCCGGCCGCCGGACTATCGCCCAGTCCAAAATGCACGCGCGGGTCGCTGGAGGAGAGATAGCCGCTCGCGGTGGTCGCCGTAACCCATTGCGCCCCCTGCGCAGTCGTCAGCTTGACAACGGCGCCGATACCGTCGCGGTTGCTCTTGTGCCCGGTGAGATGCAAGGTGATCCAGTGGTTTTCCGTGACAGTCTTGTTGAGCAAAATATGCGCCGCGCCGCCGTTGGTGCTCACGACAGCGTCAATCCGCCCGTCGTTGTCGATGTCGCCGATGGCCATGCCGCGTCCAACCCACCCCTCGTGAAAGATATCCCCTGAAATCTGAGAGACATCGACGAATCTCTTTCCGGTATTGCGCAGCAGCATCATCGGTTCTCGATAGCGAATCATGGGAGAAACCAACTGGATGTTGTCCATATCGTGTCCCTGCGCAATGAAGAGATCCTTCCATCCATCGTTGTCATAGTCGATGAATCGAAGGCTCCATCCCGAGTGGAGCTGCGACGTGGAGCTGATGCCGGTCAAAGGCGAGACGTAGTTGAAAGTCCCATCACGGTTGTTCTGGTAGAGGGCATACCTCTGGTTGGCCAAGTCTGTCACTACAATATCCGGCCAGCTGTCATTGTCGTAATCGGCGAAGTCGACGCCCATTCCGGCAAACGTCTGCCCTTCGGAGTTCACCGCCACAGCGGACTCGAGGCCGACTTCCTCGAAGGTTCCATCCGGCTTCTGATGAAAGAGGAACTCGGGCATCGAGTCATTGGCGACAAAAATATCCATGCGCCCGTCGTGGTCGTAGTCGGCGAAGGCAAGCCCCAGGGCCTTGGCCGGCTTGTCGAGCCCCAGCTTATGCGAAACCTCGGTGAAATAGCCGTTGCCGTCGTTGTGATACACAAGCAAGGTGATCGGCTCGAAGACATCGGGGTGGCAAATGCCGCGGTATCCTTCGCGGTGCTCACCGCACCAGACGTCTGCCCAATCCCAGGTAACGTAGCGGGCTACAACCAGGTCGAGCAGGCCGTCGTTATCCAGGTCGACCCACCCGGCCGAGCTGGACCAGCCGCCGCCGCCGACTCCGGCCTTCTCGGTGACATCGGTAAAGGTGCAGTCGCCGTTGTTGTGGTAGAGGCGGTTGCCTCCGTAGGCGGTTACGAAAACATCCTCGTATCCATCGTTGTCGTAGTCGGCGACTGCAACGCCCATGCCGTACCCCACCCCTTTGAGTCCAGCCTTTTCGGTAATGTCCTCAAAGGTTCCGTCGGCCTTCTGGTGATACATGCGGTTCCAGTCTTCCGGACCGGTCTTCTGCGGGACGAAGCCCTTGGGCGTGGGATCGGTATAGGGGGCGCCGTTGACCAGGAAGAGGTCGAGCCGGCCGTCATTGTCGCAATCGAAGAGCGCCACGCCCGAGCCCATCGTCTCAAGCAGATATTTGCGTGTGGTGTGCGGGGCAATGTGCATGAAATGCACGCCGGCCTTCTCTGTGATGTCGATGATTTTGGCCGGTACCGCGGTTTGCGGCGCGGCTTGGGGCGTGGGCTGCGGAGCAGGTGAAGCGGACTGGGATTGCGCTGCGGCGATCAAAACGAAGCACAGAAAGAAGGCTCCAAGCAACTGATAGGTGCGCGAGGAACTCATGGTTTGGCCCCCGGCGTTACAGGCACGACCGCGGCTGGAATAACAGCCGGGCAGGGCTGTCTGCCACATAGAGCCGCCGTAATTCCCTTCCCCTCGCTGATGGTGAAGATGCGGTCGACGCCCGGCAGCCTGACGATCTCCTTTGCGCCCGAAGGCCAGTGGATCTCAGCGGTCCCCGCGTCTGGCGCATCGCCCAGGCCGAAGTGGGGGCGCGGGTCGTTGGTCGAGACGTAGCTTCCGCCGCTGATCACATCCTGGCGTTGGCGCACGCCATTGGCCGTGAGATAGACTGTTGCGCCCACGGCGTCGCGTGGACTCCTGGGGCCACCCACCAGCTTCAATTCCACCCAGTGGTGGTGATCGGGATTGACGTTTCTCAGCAGCAACGGAGGTCCGTCGACGGCACTGATAATCACGCCGATCTTGCCGTCATTGAACAAATCGCCAAAGGCCGCTCCGCGTCCTGAAATGAGCGCAGCCAGTCCCGATCCTTTCACCGCCGGCACCTCTTCGAATTTGCCGTCGCGCGTGTTGCGAAACAGCAGTACCCTCTGCGCATACGACGTACCCCAATCCTCTTTGTCAGCCGCGGGGTAGATGTGGCCGTTGATGAACATCAGATCGAGCCAGCCGTCGTTGTCGAAGTCCAGGAAGCCCGTCCCCCAACTCAGGAACGGGATCGACTTCTTGCCCATCCCGGAGCGGATGGAGACCTCGCTGAAGCTGGCTCCGCCTTCATTGTGGAACAAAAGCTTGGATTCATCGGAGAAGTCGCTGATGGCAAAATCCAGCAGGCCGTTGTTCAGATAGTCGCCCACGGCAACGCCCATTGCGGCCACTTCACGGCCGTCCTCATTCAAAGCAAAACCCGAATCGAGGCTTGCGTCCTCAAACGTGCCGTCGCCGCGATTGATATACAGGTAGCTCAACGTCGAGTCGTTGGCGATGGCCAGGTCGACCTTGCCGTCGTTGTTCGCATCCACAAAAACGGGGGTCAGACCGTAGTAGTGGTTCAGCGTGTCGGCTACTCCTGCTTTTGCGGTCACATCGGTAAACGTTCCGTCGCCGTTGTTGTGGAAGAGGTGGTCGGGCTCGCTCTGCAGGCCGCGCGGCCCACACATGACCGGCACCCCGCGAAACTCGCAGAGGTTGTTGCTCGCCGCCTTGGTCCTGGCATAGGGCAGGTCGTTGCGGTCGAAATGCACATAGCCGGTGACGAAAAGATCCAGACGCCCGTCGCCGTCGTAATCACCCCAGGAAGCGCCCGCGCTCCAATTGCCCAACGTCACGCCGGCCTTCTCCGCCACGTCGGTGAAGGTACCGTCATGATTGTTGTGGTAGAGCCGGTTCTTGCCGTAATTGCTTACGAAAATGTCGGGCCAGCCGTCGTTGTCGTAGTCCGCAATGGCCACGCCAAAGCCCCAGCGGTCGTTGGTTACGCCGGCCTTGGCCGCTACATCGGTAAAGGTGCCGTCGTGGTTGTTGTGGAACAAGGCCGAGTGGGGCGGCGTTTCCTTGCCGTCCAGCGCGTTGAAGGTGGAACCGTTCAGCAGGTAGATGTCCAGCCAGCCATCGTTGTCGTAATCGATCAGGCCCAGGCCAGAACCATTGGTATCGATGATCAGTCTTTTGTCGGCCGCTCCCATCACGTGGTTCCAGCCGGAAAGTCCGGCCGCCTTTGTCCCATCCTCAAACACCACCGGCCCGGAATCCACAAAGCCGCCGGCTGTAATGGGCCGCTTCATCGAGTCGTAAACCGGCTTCGATCCGCCTGGGTTACTGCCCATGCCGCTCTGCGCCTGGAGCCGTTCCGGCGCGGTGAAGGACGCGACGGACTCGGGCTGAACAAACAGGGCTGCGATCGACAGGCAAGCTAAGAGACGGGGAAACAGCGGCAAACGGGGCTCCTCCAACGATTGAGTCTGTCGCAGCGGGCCAGAATGCACGGCCGGCGTTTGCGCCTTCCTTGGGGCCGGGCTAGCCGCTGCGCACGGCTTGCCCCCGCACATTGCGCCCGTGATGCCCTTGCCTTCCGTGACGGTGTATATGCGGTCAACCGCGGGCAGTTTCACCATCTCTTTGACGCCGGAGGGCCAGTGGATTTCCACCGCGTCGATCCTGGCCGTCTCTCCGAGGCCGAAGTGGACGCGCATGTCGTTCGACGAGAGATAGCTGCCACCGCTCAGAACATCCCCGCGCTGGCGATTTCCCCCCGCGGTGAGATACACAGTGGCCCCCACCGCGTCGCGAGGGCTCCTGGGGCCTCCCACGAGGTTCAGGCTCACCCAGTGGTTGTGGTCGGGATTCACGTTGCGCAGCAGCAGGGGAACGCCATCCAGATTGTTGATGACGACATCGATCTTGCCGTCATTGAACAGGTCCCCGAACGCGGCTCCGCGTCCCACACAGACCGCCGCCAAACCCGATCCCTCAACGGCAGGAACCACTTCAAATTTCCCATTGTGCAGATTACGGAACAGCAGGGGACGCTGCGCATAGCTCATGCCCCAGTCGGGATGCCGATCAACCTCCGGATAGACATGTCCATTGACGACAAGCAGATCCTTCCATCCGTCGTTGTCGAAGTCGAGAAACCCATCGCCGAAGCCGACGAACGGCCCAGACGGCCCGCCCAGCCCCGTGCTGGCGCTCGCATCGTCGAACTCCCCGCCTCCATCGTTATGGAAGGCCACATTGGAGTCATCGGAGAAAACCGTGTTCACCAGGTCAAGATGGCCGTTGTTCTCGTAGTCTCCGGCGGCGATACCCATGTTTGAGACCTCGCGGCCTTCTCCATTGAGCGCATAGCCGCTCATGTAACTCTGGTTGTCGAAGGTGCCGTCTCCCTTGTTGATGTAAAGATAATTCGGCGTCGAATCGTTGGCCACCACGAGGTCGGGCCGGCCATCGCCATTCACGTCAACGAAGAGCGCACCCAGGGCGTAGTAGCCATTGGGATCGCTGACACCGGCCTTCAGGCTCACATCTGTGAAGGTGCCGTCTCCGTTGTTGTGGAACAGGTGGTCGCCCGCGCCCTTAAGGCCACGCGGCCCGCACATGATGTTTTGGCCGCGGTACTGGCACGAGGAGTAATTGACGGCCTTGGTGCCTGCCAGCGGTGGATTCTTGAAATCGTAGTGGATATATCCGCCCACGAAAAGGTCCAGCCGTCCGTCGCCGTCATAGTCGCCGAAGGTCGCGCCGGTGTGATCGACCACAACACTACCTGAGCCTTCATCGAGCGCCACACCCGCTTTCTCCGCCACGTCCGTAAATGTGCCATTACGATTGTTGTGGTAGAGGCGATTCTTGCCGAGATTGGTGACGACGAGGTCGGGCCATCCATCGTTGTCGTAGTCACCCACCGCACAGCCCAGACCCCAGCGATCATTGGCGACCCCGGCCTTCTCGGTCATGTTGGTAAAAGTGCCGTCGTGGTTGTTGCGGAAGAGCGCAGCATGGAGCGGCGCGGCTTTTCCGGACTGAGCATCAAAGGTCGACCCGTTTACCAGGTAGATATCAAGCCAACCGTCATGGTCGTAGTCGAGCAGACACACGCCGGAGCCTTTGGCTTCGATGATCACGCGCTTCGCTGCGGTGCCGGTCACGTTACGCCAACTGGTCAGGCCCGCCTGTGCTGCCACATCCTGAAAAATCACTGGACCAGACTTAACTGTGCCACCAGAGGTAATGGGGCGATGCAGCTCGTCGAACTGGGCTCCCTGCGCAACTCCTGTGGCCATGCCTTGCTGCGATTGTTGCGGCGTCGGCATATCGGGCACCGATTGCGCGCCGAGTGCACAGATTAGAAAAAGTGTGCAAATCAAGACACCGAAAAGCAGACCACGGACAGGCGGCAACGAGAGTCCTCCACGGTTTGCAGTGTACCGCAATACATGTGGCGCTTGACCGATGGTCCGGGTCAGGCAGTGCATGAAGATGAAATGAGCCGTAACCACTGTTATAGGCGGCCCGTCTAACTGCTCAAAGAGCCCTGACATAGAACTTCTCCGGCGGAAGCGACCGTACACGCGTCGCTTTGTCGCTGCGCATGCAAGACGATCACACGGTGACGCGTTCGTCCGGCGTATACTCTTGATGTTTTTGAAATGGCCGTTCGAGGAAAGCCTAATGACTGCTCCATACCGTTATTTGTATCGCCATTCGCTGATTGGCTTGATTGCTTTCGCTCTGCTTGGGCGCGCTGTCTCTGTTTGCTCTCAGGCTCCGGCATGTCCCGCCGTTGCAGACCGCCCCGCCACTCCGGAGAACACTGCGTATAGCGATGCCCGCTTTGCGGATGCGGAGGGTTTGTATCAGCAGGCATTGGCGCAACATCCGCAGGACGTTGAATTGTCTGCCGCCCTGGTACGCACGCTCCTGCATGAAGGGAAGGTCGCCCAGGCATCCACGCAAGCCAACGCAATGCCCGCTGCGGGCGCGCCGACGCTCACTGCTCTGGCTGAGGTCCAACTGCGCCAGGGGCAACCCTGGCTGGCGCAGCAGACGCTCGATGCAGCCGCAACCGCCGATCCCTGCTATGCGCGCGCCCACTTGATCCGCAGCCGCGTGTTACGCATCGATTCGATGTACGCTTCGGAACGCGCAGAACTTCAGCGCGCCTATGACATTGATCCTGCCGATCCCGATATCCAGCACGCGTGGCTGAGCATCGTGTCGCCCGCGCATGATATCGAAGGTACCGCCAAGGCGCTCGCAACGACGCAGGACATTGACGTGGAAACCCGGCGCAAGGCGGAGACGACGATGCATTCGATGCTGCCGCTGCTTTCTGAGGATTCGCAGACCTGCAAGGTTGTGCCGGCTGTCGCCTCTGCTACGCTTTCGCTGCAGCCTTCGTTCGCAGATGTGAAGCACATCGACGGCTACCGGCTGGAGGCCGATCTTCCGCAAAGCAAGGCCAAGCTGATTGTGGATTCGGCTGCCTCAGGTCTCTACATCAGCAGGGCGCTGGCCGATCAGAACGGCTACCATCCGGGCCCAGGCGACCCGCCGGGAACCGTACATGCAGACAGCGTACGCATCGGTCCGCTGGAATTCCGCGACTGCATCGTCGGGGTGAGCGATACGCCCTTCGCCAACAAGGCAGATGGTTTCATCGGAACCGACATGTTCGCTCCCTGGCTAATCACGCTGGATTATCGGTTGGCAAGAATGACGCTGGCGCCTCTGCCCGTGCAGGCCGGAGTACTGCCGGGAGATCGTCCTGCGGCGCCTGAACTCGCGGGCTTCGCTCCGGTCTATCACCGGCGGCAATATCTGCTGGAGCCTCTCGCGTTCGGCAATAAATCGCGCAAACTGTTCATCCTGGCTACGGGCATGCGGTTCAGCGCCATGACATCGGAGACGGCCCACTCGCTGTCAAAAATGACAGTGAACTTCACCAACACCGAGCAGACCGCTCAAGGAACGAGAGTGCAGTTTTTTCGCGAGATCTTCGACATGCAGCTCCCCAACCTGCCGCAGATACATCAGGGACACATTCTTGAACTCGATCCTTCGATCATGAATCGAAATGCGGGCTTTGAAATTGCAGGCATGTTAGGCCTCGACGTACTGCAACCGCTGACCCTGCATCTCGATTATCGAGATGGCCTGGTGAAGTTCGAATTCCCCGCAGCGGGTGTCTCGCCGGAATCCGGGAAGGGCACGATGATTGCATCGACGCCCTCAGCGCCCGCCAACGACGCGGGCCAACTCGACTGTCAGCCCATGAGCACCGCGGATCGACCGGTCGACTCGACCATTGAGGCCAGAGTGACGGGCGGTCTGGACTCCGCGCATCTTAAGCCGGGCAAAGAAATCTGGGTCAAGGTTGTATATGGACAGATCTATCCCGGATGCACGCTGGATGCAGAGTCGATCCTCTATGGCCACGTCATGTCGACGACTTCGACGAAGAACCCCGACGCGTCGGAGTTATCGGTGCAGTTCGATCACGGCGACTGCGCGGGCCACTCGAAGAAGGAACTCCCCCTACGGCTGATCGGCCTGGTGGGGCCGCCGGAGAAATCCAAAATGCTACACGATGCGTTGCCGACTGAGGTCGCCGGCGGGGGCCGGCAGATAAGAGACGCCATCGCCAGTTCCAGCGCTGTGGATGAAAACCTCAACCCAGGCGGACCTCCGCATACGATACATGCTGGAATCGTGGTTCGCTTGCCCGAGGCGAAGTTGGACCCGCAGGGAGGCCCGGGTTGCAGCGCCAAAATCACAAGCACGAAGCGCAGCGTCCAATTGGGGCCGGGGGCAGAGCTGATCCTCACAATGGCAGGTCCGGGATAGGATGAACGCGGCCTGCCATGCCCTTTCAATTACGGTCGCCCCGGTTGGTGAGGATCTAAAAGGTTGTGTGGCTCGGCGCTTCCCGCAGCGGCTCATTCAAGGCGTACCTAG
>PLXP01000166.1 GCA_003151435.1 Acidobacteriaceae bacterium | reverse complement strand
CCTTGCCGCGTCTTTGTTTTTGCGGCAAGGGTGGGAAGGTACAATCCTTTCCATTATTCTTTGTTGTGTTGAGTTTGCAGTTTTGTTCTTTTTCGCGGGAGCTCGCGTTCTTTCCGGGCTCCGATGAATCCTTTCCCGTGCTCTGGCGTTTGCATCGAACAGGCGAGGAGAACACCATGCCCCAGAGCACGCACGATCGAGCTGCAGAACTCCACAACCTGGCAGCCCACGCCCACTTTGCCGCCGCCGCCGCCCACGGCAAAGCTGATCATCAAACCGCTCACGAACTCAGCAAACAGGCTCTCGAGCTTTCTGTGAACGCCCATAAGCACTCAGAGCAACTCGTCGAGGAAGCGGAAAAGTCCAGCAAGGTTTAAGGGGGAAGAGGTCCGAAAGCGAGAGCCGAACTGCTTTATTAGCCCGAAACTCCTCCGCCGCCCATCTCCGCCAGCGTCTTCTCCAGGCTGGCGGCGTCGTCCACGTTGAGCGCTTTTTGTGCCGGATCAATCTGCCGCATCAGGTTGGAGAGCACTTTTCCCGGTCCCACCTCGATAAACACCGTGGCTCCCGCACTCACCAGCGCCTGAGCACAATCCACCCAGCGCACCGTCCCCGTCACCTGGCGAATGAGCGCGTCGCGAGCGGCCGCAGCTGTCGACACCAGGCCCCCGGTCACGTTGGCCGCGACAGGAATACGCGGATCGGACAGCTTGATCCCCTCCAGCACGCGCGCCACTTCCTCCTGTGCGGGCTGCATCAGCGCGCAGTGGAAAGGCGCACTCACGGGCAGCATCACGGCACGCCGTGCGCCCTTGGCCTTGGCCAGCGCGCTCGCCCTCTCCACCGCCGCCAACGCGCCGGAGATGACCGTCTGGATGGGAGAATTCAGGTTGGCCGCGGCCACCGTGAGACCCGTCTCAGCCTCCGCTTCCGCACACGCCTCAGCCACCAGCTCGGCATCCAGCGAAAGCACGGCGGCCATGGCGCCCTGTCCTGCGGGAACTGCCAGCTGCATGGCACGCCCACGCGCCTTCACCGCTCGCACAGCGTCGGCAAAGCTCAGCGTGCCCGCAGCCACATGTGCCGACCACTCGCCCAGCGAGTGCCCGGCAGCCAGCGCCGGCTCCACTCCCTGGCTTGCCAGCACGCGCCAAGCCCCCACGCTCATGGTCAAAATGGCAGGCTGCGTGTTTTCAGTCTGCCGAAGGTCCTCTTCCGGTCCTTCAAAGCACAGCCGGGAAAGGGCAAATCCAAGCGCCTCATCGGCTTCGGCAAACGTGTCAGCGGCAACAGAAAAACGCTCAGAGAGTTCGCGCCCCATGCCGATGGCCTGCGAACCCTGTCCCGGAAAAAGAAAGGCGAGTTTGTTGTTCATTCCAGACGAGATTGTATCTCAGCCGACAGTAGAGTGACCCGCCGATTGAGGGGGCACTGGGTGGACTCAGTTCCAGCGGCTCTTGTCGTTCGGGTCGTCGTCGATCTGGCGGCCGCGGCCGTCGAATTTGACTGTGCGCCCCTGCTTCCGCATATACACCTCAAACTTGCGCGCAGCGCGGCGGCGTTTCCAGCGGTAATAGCTGTTGCGCAGCCCGTAAAATCGTTCGCTGAGGGCAAACGAGAATCCCCGGCGTGGCGCCAGCCGAATGAACAACAGACCTGCCAGCGCGCCGCCCAGTTGCGCAAAGGCATACAGCTTGCTGTCGCCGAAGAGCATCGCGAAGGCAATCAGCGCGTAAATCGCCGCAAGATATTTGGCCTTGATTCCGATGACAAAGAACATCAGGAACTGGATGTCGCCAAACAGAACGCCGATGGCGACCAGCATGCCAAAAATGCCGCCCATGCAGCCGTAGAGCGGCATCTCCGGGACGGGGTGGCCCAGCTGGAGCGCTACAAAGTAGAGAACAGCCGCGGCCAGTGCGGTTCCCACCACCGATACGGCATACAGGTTCAGCACCCAGGTGGCGCCTCGGCCGGTTTCAAGAAAGCTGGCCAGGAACCACAGCGAAAGCAACTCAAACAGCGTCCCCAGCAGCGACGGATGGATCAGGCTGTATGTCAGGGGCTGCCACAGCGCGCCATGCAGAAAGCTGGACGGCACAAACGCCAGCACTTCAGTGACCAGGGCCGGCGCCCCGTGGAAAGCGAACGACGCCAGCACAAAGGCAAAGAAAGCAATGAGGTTGACCAGCACCAGTTTGCGCGTGGCCCCGGTAAACTCCGGAAAAGCGAACGGCGTGGCTCCCATTCTTGCCATAGGACATCAGGGTAACCTGTTCCATAGCAAGGTGTCATGCTGGCCGGTCAACCAGCACTTTTCACAGCCGAATTTACTCGGCAGGAGCCGTTTTCGCGGCAACATCCGGCACCTGAAGCACCAGAGCCGTAGCGTCGCCCTTGAGCATCAGGGGCTGCTCGGCGTCGCCATACGACTTCACGATCTTGCTGTTCATCATGCGGGCAAAATCGCTCTCCACTTCTCCAGCGCCCGACTTCTCGGTATCTGCCGCCCCACTGACGTGAAGAATGTACTGGCCGTCGGGAACATAGTTCAGACGGAAATTTCCGTCCCGATCCAGCATTGCCGCGCGGACTGAGGTCTTTGTTTCCGAATCCAGCAGCGTAACCGCACCCTTGTTGACCGCGTGGTTATCCGACGTCGCCACTACGCTTCCCGCCACCGAGTGGAGCCCGCTGATGGGGAATTCCACTTCGATGCCATCCACTTCGTCGCCGGCCGCCACCTCCACCGGCTTCACGTCCTTTTCACGCACCACTCCGCCCGAGTACACCACCAGCGCATCGCCCATGTTCATGTGCATAGCCAGGGAACCCGCGCCCAGTCCTGCGGAGGCCTGTGTCGTAGGCAGAGCTGCCTTTACCGCGTACTTGCCGGGCGGCAAACCGAAAAAGCGGAAGTGTCCGCGGTCGTCGGTCACCACCGGCAACAGTGCAACCGCAATATCCTTCCACTTGCCGTCCTTCTGCTGGGCCATCAAAATCGGCGTTACGCCGGGAGCCGGACTTCCATCGTCATAACGAACGCTTCCGCTCAGGGTGGCTCCACGTTCCAGGCGCAACTCCACGTGCGCGGGCTGATTGGCCTGCACCACGATTTTTTCGGCAACGCTCTCCACCGCTTTCACCGTGGCATCGTCGGCCTTCATCCGTTCTACCTGCGAAAACTGGCTTAAGGGTGATTGGTAGCCGGGCAACTGCGCCACAACGTAGTAGACCCCCGGCGGCACCTTGTCCATGGTGAAGGTCCCATCAATCCCTGTGAGTCCCGAAAGGTCTGAGCCTTTCAAAAGAGTGCCGAAGACAACTGACACCGCCTTTTCGAAATCCGGGTTCTTGCCCATCGCACCAAGGTCGCCTAAGCCCATCTTCTCGGGCTTTTCGGCAATCAACTGCACGCTCGCAAACCGCCCGGGCTGGTCGGTATCTCCACAGATCACGCGTCCGGTTACCTGGCCAAACATCGCTGGCGGAGCAGCGGTGGCAGGTTGCTGCCCAAATAACGACGCAGCGAATACAAGGCAGGCAGCGGCAACCAGCTTCATGACAGGTCTTCTCGCTGGATTCTGAGGAATTGGAATCCCGTTGATTTTGTCGGCCCCAGTCTACTCCATGCGACGCGACCGCAGGTTACGGAACCACAACCAGCCCGTGATGCCCCGCTGCGTCCACTGCGCGAACCCCGAAAACCACGTTGTCCTTTGATACCGGCACCGTGACGGTAATGGGTGCACCCGCTAACTGCGGAGATACGGTTTGCACAAACTGCCAGTCAGGCGCTGTAGTTTCCCGCCACAGGATTTCGTAGTGCGCCACCGCGCCCGGAGCCGGTTCCCAGCGCAGCGTGGTACCGTTTTCCAGCTTCTCGGTCAGGATAGCCACCTTGGCGGGTTCTCCCGGCGACGACGCCAGCGTGGCCAGTGTCGCCGCGTTTAACCGGGCAACCTTTGCCACGTAGTTGAAGTCTACAAACTCCAACAGGTCGCCAAGAACCGGGTCGCTGGAGCCGGCCGCTGGATGGACAACGTTCTGGTGCTGGTGGTTGTAGTCCTCTCGCCACTCGGTCAGCCGCACGGCGGCAAACCCCTCGCGGTTGAAGGAACTGTGGTCACCGCCCCTCAGGTAGCGATCGGGCCGCGAGACCAGCGAGGCCCAGAACGCCGAGTCCCCGGCGACCGGAAAGTAGGTGCGGGCAGTGTCAGCCATGGCGCGTGCAAGCTGGCGGCTGGGCGAGTCGTTCTCTTCGCCGAGAGCGCGAATGCGGCGTGCCTGTTCCGGGGGTCGCCGCTACCGGCACGCCTTCAGAAAACACACGCACGCGATCTTTAAGCTGCACCATATCGCCTGGAGTGGTGTTTCCCCCAACAATGTCGTTATTCAATACAGCCTCGAGTTGCCAGCCATGCTCTTTTGCCAGGTGGGCCAAATGAGCCGACCCGATCAAGCCCTGCTCCTCGCCCGCGACGGCCACAAACACCAGCGTCGCCGGAAAATGCAGCTTGCTCAGCGCTCTTGCGCACTCCAGAGACACAGCCACCCCGGAGGCATCGTCGTTGGCCCCCGGAGCCGTGCCGCGGGCATCCAGTACGTTAGTGTTGCGGGAGTCGTAGTGGCCGGTCACCAGGACCATCCGCCCGGCCTGTTCGGGATCCGATCCGCGCAGAATTGCGTAGATATTCGTCATACGGGTGGGCTTGGGAACTCGCCCTGCCCACGGGCCGCCGCTGGCCCCATCGGCGATGAACGTATCGCGCCTCACATCCAGGCATCCGCCGCACGCCGAAGAGATTTGCTCGAACTGGGCAGCGATCCAGTCCGCGGCAGCATCTACGCCAGTTCCGGGAGGCAAATCGTGCTCCATGCTCGAGAGCGAGTTGCGCGTCCCAAAACGAACCAGGGCTTGAATCGTCTGATCAATCCGTGAGGGCTCAATGGTGGAAAGCGCACGCATGATCGCAGGGTCGGCAGGAGCAGGAGTCACAGCCTTGGCTCGCGTGAAATCAGGCTGTGCACAGCAAACCGGCCCCATCAACCCCAGGAACAGAAATAGCCCAGCTTTTACAAATCCCATGGATTGTTCTCCAAACTCGAAAGTTGTACTCCGGTGCCGCATCCTGCCACTTGACCGAAGGCTGCAAAGCATCTCAAACTACGAATACCATCCAGCATTTAGTGAAGGCGTGACGCTAGGTATCGCCATCCTACAACATGAAACGCCGATGGAAGAGAGAGGAGGCTGCCATGCCTAATTGCCCGGAATGCGAGAATAGTCTTGACATCGAGATGGACGAAGTGGAAGAAGGCGACGTGGTCGCCTGCGACGAATGCGGGACTGAGTACGAGGTGGTGGGCGTCGAACCCCTGGAGTTGACCAAGGTCGGCGACGAACTGGACGAGGACGACGATGAGTTGCTCGAAGAGGAAGAGGACGAATGAAACTTAACCGTGCAAGCTTGGTCGCCGGGGTGCTGTTTACCGCCCTGGCGTCCGGAATGGTTCCATCGGCCCTCCGCGGCGTGTTGCCGGCGGCACACGCGCAGAATCTTGGCCAGCGCGTTGTCATTGGCAGCGTGATCGATGACGCCTCCGCACCTGTGGCTGGCGCTACTGTATTCCTCAGAAATTCAAAGACCAAGTCGATCCGCAGTTACACATCGGGCAAAGATGGCCGCTTCCGCTTTGCCCAGGTCAATATGTCGGAAGATTTCGACATCTGGGCGGAAAAAGAGGGCAAAAAGAGCGCCACCAAGACTGTCAGCTCTTGGGACACACGCAAAGAGTTCGAGACCGAGCTGAAGCTTAAATAGCAGACCACGGGCGCTATTCCTGCTTCAGAATCACGTCACCGTTGATCGTGTCGATTGTCACGTGATTCAGACCGCTGCCCACCCGGCCGTTCGCGAGAATGTACTTGCGCGGCGAGCCGAAGGAGTTATCCCACTCCTGCGTCTCTTGCTGAGTAAGACCCACGTGGTCGATGATCCTGAAGTGGTCGCCGGCATTCCTCGTATAGGCGAGCTTGATCCGAACTTCCATCGGGAAGTCTTTCGGAACGGTCAGGACAATCGTACCCGATTTCGAAGACAGCTCGATGTCGTGGCGCTCTGAAGAATTTCCCACGACGTGAGCCGTAATATCCCCGGCCATTGTGCTCGCCTTGATCGCGTCGTGTGCGTCGGAAATGGTGATCTTGCCGCCCATGGTGGCCGCGTCGATGGCACCATTCGCATGGTCAACCGCAATATTGCCGCCCATCGTCTTGAGCTTCGCGAACGACCCCGCATTTCCCAGATGGATGTTGCCCCCCATGGTTGAGAAGTGCGCTCCATTCGGGGCATCTGCCACATCGATATCGCCGCCCATCTTCTCGATGTGCATGGGAGTCGAATAGGTAGCGGCCTCAACGTAATTCGTCCTGGAGCACTTGCAGCCGGATACCGTAAGCGGTATCGCGCCCGCCACGAATAGCAGGAACACTACACCAGTCTTGTGCATTGTCATAGCGCAGGCCTTCCTGGGATTCACAAAATCCCTGTCACGCACTACGTAATGCCGCGCAGGCTGGTTCCGATGACCTTCTTGAATCGGCACTCTCCGCCCAGCGGAGAGCTTCACCCTTCCAGCTTCTTCGTCACCTGTTCATTTAGCAGCGCGGGATTTGCCTGCCCCTTGGACGCCTTCATCACCTGGCCCACAAAGAACGCGGCCAGTGTCTTCTTGCCGCCGCGATACTGCTCCACCTGTTTGGGATTGGCGGCAATCACCTGGTCGACCATTGCTTCGATTGCAGACGAATCGGTAATCTGCTGCGGCTTCTCCCGCTCGTAAACGGCAGGGAAGTTCTCGCCTTTTTCGAAGCACACATCCATGAGCTGCTTCATCTGCTTCGAGCTGATCTTGCCCTCGTCCAGCAGATCGGCGGCCAGCACAATCCCGTCCATCGAAACAGGTGAGTTCTCCTGCTCCAGGCCAAGCGCTTTCAACCGGCCTCCCACTTCGCTCAACAGCACATTCGCCATGCGGCGCGGGCTCCTTGCGCCCTTGGCTGCGACCTCAAAGCGATCGGCAAACTCGCGCGATGCAGTCAATGTGGCCGCATCCTGGGGAGTCAACTCATAATCCGCAATTATGCGCGCGCGCCGCGCCTCGGGCAGTTCCGGAAGCTTGCTCTTCGCGGCAGCCAGAAACTCTGCCGTCACAATCAGCGGTGGCAGGTCCGGCTCAGGGAAGTAGCGATAGTCGTGCGCCTGCTCCTTTGATCGCATGGAGTAGGTACGCCCCTCGGCCGCGTTCCACAGCCGGCTCTCCTGCATCACGTGCCCGCCGGACTCGATCACCTCGACCTGGCGCTCGATCTCGTACTCCAGCGCCGCGCGCACAAAGCGGAAGCTGTTCACGTTTTTCACTTCCGCCTTGGTGCCGAAGCGCTCCGCGCCCTTGAGACGGACGCTAACGTTCGCGTCACAACGCAACGAGCCCTCTTCCATGTTGCAGTCGGAGACGCCGGTATACAGCAGAATCTCCTTGAGACGCGTGAGGTATTCAAAGGCCTCATCCGGTGTGCGGATGTCGGGCTCTGAGACGATCTCAATCAGCGGCGTGCCGCAGCGGTTCAGGTCAAGGTAAGTGCGAGTCGCCGAGTCGGCAAACCCATCGTGGAGGCTCTTGCCCGCGTCCTCCTCCATGTGCAGCCGCGTCACGCCAATTCGCTTTATGGTGCCATCGGCCGTGGGCACATCGATCCAGCCGTTCTCGGCGATGGGCTTGTCATACTGCGAAATCTGGTAGCCCTTGGGCAGGTCGGGATAGAAGTAGTTTTTGCGCGCGAAGATCGACCGCTCGCGAATTTCGCAGTTGATGGCCAGCGCCGCCAGCGTAGCAAACTCCACTGCCTTCGCGTTCAGCACCGGCAGCGCGCCGGGCAGCCCCAGGCACACGGGGCAGATGTTGGTATTCGGTTCCGAGCCAAAATGGTTGGCGCAGCCGCAGAAGGCCTTGGTGGCGGTAAGGAGCTGCACGTGGACTTCGAGTCCGATGACGGGCTCGTACTTGGCCAGGACTTCAGATGACAGAACAGCAGCGGCGGGCATAGTGGAATTTTAGCGCGAGAAGAACCGCCAGTCTGCGTGGGATTGCGTCTGGCGCGCCAAGGAGAGATTCCCCGCCTTTCCTTAATCCCCCTCGTCCGCGTCCAAAAACATGACGTATTGAATGCCCGACTCTTTCGTGAGGAGGATACCCGGGCCATGGACCGGCTGCTGACGGCCGTCTTTATCAATCCACGCCGCATCTTCAAGGAACAGCGCCGATGTATCCTCTTCGTCGGAGTAGTCTTTCACCCATCCAATGACCTTCCGGTCCCCTGAGAGGCCCACTTGAACAAAACCATCCAGGTCCTGAAAAGCATCGTTCCAGATCGTGCTCCGCGAACTGCGGTCGGTGACTTTCAGCCAGCGAAGAAGCGGCAACAGCCAGTCCTTGTTGATGTTGGCGGCATAGGCAAGACCAAACAACAACGCCAGACCAGCCAAGGTCGCCAAATGCGTCCACTGGATCGTTACTTGGTAGATATTGGGATGGGCGGCATCGATGGCGCGCCAACTGATGGGAAGGGTACTGCCGAAAAACGGAAGGGTAACCAGATAGAACGCAAGACTGAAAAACAGCGCCTCAACTACTTTGTCCAGTTCGGACTGTCTTCTTCGTACCGCAAGTAGTTGAACAACATAAGCGGAAGCGAATCCGGGAAGGAGAATCAGGAAGATTCCGAGTGCTTCCGCTTTGTCCGGCATGTCGGCAGCAGTCTTTCTATTTTGCGCTTGGCGGCACCAATACAGGTTTGGGACGCTTTGTGTTGGGAGGCGCGGACGGTTTATACCATGGCCGGTCCGGCAGCCTTCGAGGCGACGTTGCCGGCTGGCTCCCGTTCTGCATAGCGCTCGAGTTTTGTGTGCGATCAGCCATATCCGCTCCTCCCTCTAGTATCGCCTTCACCGTATTGGATGGCAAGACTGACTCGTTCTGAGGGTGCGGTGCCTTACTCCGCCGGATCCTCCGCCGTAAACGCCGAGCAGCACGGCTTCTCGGTCGCCTTGAAGTTCATCAACTCCAGCCGAATCCCATCCGGGTCATACATATTGAACTGCCCTTTGCCGTCCTTGCCCATCTGCGTATGCCCGTCGTTGACCACGCCTTCCAGCCGGCCGCCGTCTTTCAGCGTCTTGTACGCTACATCGACGGATTTCTCGCCGATCGAAAGGTGGTCCAGCACGCCCAGTTGATGCTGCGACATGGTCGCCGGAATCCCCGACCCCGATGGTCCGCTGGTCAGCATGTACTCCAGCCAGTCGTGCGCGTCGGGAACCTGCTGGCTTACCCAGTCCAGCTTGCCCTCCTGCATGCCGCCGTACCAGTAAGGACGGAACCCCAGCAGGTCCTTGTAGAAGGTGTCTTCCTTGGCGCGATCATGCACCAGGATGCCCACATGAATGATATGGTGGCCGATGGCGTTCGGATCGTCCGGAGCCTTGGCGCTGGCCGGCGGCTGCACAAACTGCACCGTGTTGCCCTCGGGATCAAGAACCTCAAACCAGCGGCTTCCGTCCTTGCCCTTCGTCACCGCGGCTGGTGTCTTCCAGCCCTTGGCGGCCAGATACTTTCGCAGCCCCTCCGCGCTTTCCGTGTTGTACGCGGCGTGGTCCATGCGGTTGATGCCCGAGTTCGGAGGCAGCGGCAGCACTTCAACAAACTGCGTCGCACTCAGCGCGTACCGCACGCCCTTGGGGTTCTCCGGGTCTGCCTGCTTGGCCGCCCCCACGTCCGCAGTGTAGAAGTGATCGGTCTTCGCCGCGTCCGACGTGTAGACCGCGAGGTGCGAAATCCCCGTGATTTTCGGCCGTACTGGCGTGGTTTGCGCGGCGGCGGCGACGCTAAGGGCAATCAGAAAAGCAGGAACAAGTGACTTTAAATGCATGCAACACCTCGAAAGATCGGACCGCACAACGATAAATCGCTTTCACCGCTCGTGCAACGTGAAAGGGCGCTCGAAGTCTTGCCGTCACCGTACAATGCGCACATGCGCCTGAATGCTTTCCCATCTCACATCGCAATCACGACCTTGGCAATCTGTCTCAGCCTGCCCGCCTTAGCCCAGAACGGCATCGTTCCCGCTTCGCCGGAAGATCGTGCCCAGGCCCGCGAGATCTTCAAGCAGCTCATCGAGATCAACACCACTGACACCGCGCAGGGCAACGTCACCACCGGCAGCGCCGCCATGCAGAAGCGCTTCCTCGACGCCGGCTTTCCGCCCGAAGACGTTCACCTGCTGGGTCCCGATCCGCGCAAGCAGAACCTCGTCGTCCGCCTTCGCGCCGCGGGCCAGCCAACCGAGAAACCGGTCCTCTTCCTCTGCCACATGGACGTGGTCGAGGCCCTCCGCTCCGACTGGCACACCGATCCCTTCCAGTTTGTTGAGAAGGGCGGCTACTACTATGGCCGCGGCACGCAGGACATGAAGGATTCCGACGCGGCCATCGTGGCTACCTTTCTCCGCCTCCACCGCGAAGGCTACAAGCCCAGGCGCGACCTCATCCTCGCCCTCACCGCCGACGAAGAGGGCGGCAAGTTCAACGGTGCTCGGTGGCTGGTGCAGCAGCATCGCGACCTGGTCGACGCCGCCTATGCCATCAATCCCGATTCGGGCGGTGTGGAACTCGATCACGGCCACCCGGTGGTCGCCGACGTCGAAGCCACCGAAAAAGTCTATGCCGACTACCAGATCACGGCTGTCAATCCCGGCGGACACAGCTCGCGCCCCCGCCCTGACAATGCGATCTACGAACTGACCACGGCGCTCAATAAGCTGGCTGCCTATTCCTTTCCCTTTGAGTTGAACGAGGTCACGCGCACCTACTTCCAAAACCTGGCCAGGCAGGAACCGGGCCAGGTTGCTGAGGACATTCTCGCCATCCTCGCCACGCCGCCCGACCTGGCCGCGGCAGCGCGTCTCAGCGCCGAGCCCAGCTTCAACTCCAACTTCCGGACCACCTGCGTGGCCACACGGCTCGCCGCCGGCCACGCCAACAACGCCCTGCCCCAGACCGCGCAGGCCAACGTCAACTGCCGCATCTTCCCCGGCCACTCGCCTGAAGAGATCCGCCAGCAGCTGATCGGCATCTTCGGCGACCCCAAGCTCAGCGTGAAATACGTCTCCGACGCCGGCGTAGTCTCCGAAACCGCCCCCGACCGCACAGCCATGGTGCCGCCTGCTCCCATCAAGGAAGTCTTTGAGCCGCTCACCCGGCTCACACAGGACCTCTGGCCCGGCACTCCCGTCACCCCCGTCATGGAGAACGGCGCCAGCGACTCGATCTACTTCGCGCAGGCCGGCATCCCGTGCTACGGCTACTCCGCCATCGCCCTCGAACGCGACGACGACCGCGCTCACGGACAGGACGAGCGCCTCCCGGTCGACTCGTATTGGAAGTCTTTGGACTTTTTCTACGCCTTCGCGAAAGAGCTGGGCGATAAGTGAGCGCGGCCCCCATGAGCCCGCTCTATCGCAAGATCGTCGGGCGGCTGGTCCCGTTCCTGATGTTGCTCTACATGGTCGCGTTTCTTGACCGCGTCAACATCAGCTTTGCCGCGCTCACCATGAACCGCGACCTGGGTATCTCCGAAAGCCTTTACGGCTTCGCGGCAGGTGTCTTCTTCCTGGGCTATTGCCTGTTTGAAGTGCCGGCCAACATGATGCTGGCGCGGGTGGGGGCCCGGCGGTGGATTGCCTTGCTGCTGGTGGTGTGGGGCGCCATCTCGCTATCCACGGCGTTTGTACCTAATCGCGCGGTCTATGTGGCGGCGCGCTTTCTGCTGGGCGTGGCGGAGGCGGGGTTCTATCCGGGGGTGCTGTTCTATCTCACGCTATGGCTGCCGCGGTCGGTGCGCGCGCGGGTCATGGCGCTGTTCATGCTGGCGATTCCGGTTTCAAGCTGCATCGGCTCGCCCATTTCGTCGCACATTCTGCTGATGGATCAGGTGGCGGGATTGAAGGGCTGGCAATGGCTGTTTCTGCTGGAGGGCTCGCCGGCGGTGTTGCTGGGAATTGCCACCTGGTTTGTATTGGCAGACGGACCGGAGTCGGCGCACTGGCTCAGCCGCACAGAGAAGGATGAACTGGCCAACGAACTGCGCAGTGGTGCGCAGGCAGCGGACAACGCGGGGGGCGCGGTCTGGCTGGCGATTGTGCGGGATTCCGTTGCGTACTTTCTTTTCAGCACCGCGCTGTATGGGCTTACCTTCTGGCTGCCGAAAATTCTCTCCGCTGCGGGGGTGTCGCGGTCAGCGACCGGCTGGTGGGCCGCGGCGCCGTACGCGGCCGCCGCAGTCGCCATGTTCCTGGCGGGCCGGGCGCGCGGCAGAGGATGGCTGCGGGTGATGTACCTGGTTGGCGCTGCCGGATACGCCGGGGTGGCGCTGTTGCCGGCGCGAGCAGAGGCGCTGGCCAGCTTCTCGGTGGCGGCTGCAGGTGTATTCGCCGTGATGCCCTTGTTCTGGAGCGCGGCCACCAGCCGCATGAGCAGCAGGATGGCGGGCCCGGCAATCGCCATCATCAACTCAGTGGGCGCGGTGGGGGCATTTGCCGGTCCGTTCGCCATGGGCTGGCTGCACGACGCCACCCGCAGCTACTCCACCGGCCTATGGGCCATCGCCGCATGCCTGGTTCTTGGCGCGCTCGTCGCGTCCGACACGAGCACGGCGCCCGAGCCGGTTCGCGCGCGGGCAGAATAGCACTGGCCGACGAAGTCAAGAGAAGGATGCTTTTGTCTTCCCGCACTGACCCAGGCTTGTGCGGTCGCTGTCCGGCGCGGCCGAGCGCCTCTCCAGCGTAGAATCTGAACAACAAAACGTCCCACATATTTTGAGCTAAGGAATCTTCTTCATGGCTGGAAAACTGGAACTCATGCTGGGTCCGATGAGGAGCAACAAGACCGCCGAATTGCTGCGGCGCGCCGAAATGCGCCGCCAATACGCGGGCCAATATGTGCTGGTCCTCAAACCGAGCGATGACACCAAGGGCGGCCCCGGAGTGGTTGAGAGCCGAAACCCCAACGGTCACGGCAAAATGGACGCCATCGAATTCAGGTCCAGCGACCCATGGCAGGTCCTTCAGGCGATCAAAGACACGGAACAGAAAATCGGCAAGCGGGTGGAATGCATTGCGATCGATGAAGGCCAGTTCGTTGAAGATCTTTTTCTCTTCATCAAGTACCTGCTCGACAAAAACCACGACGTTCTTGTCGCAGGGCTTGACCTCGACTTCCGCGCCGTCCCTTTCGGAGAGATGCTGAACCTCACCTGGCTCGTGAGCGCCTACGGCGGCAGCATCACCGAGTGCATGGCCTATTGCAGTTGCGGAACCCGCGCTCTCTATTCGCAGCGCCTCATCGAAGGCCAGCCCGCCCGCTATGACAGCCCCGTTAAAATGCCAGGCGACTCCTATGAGCCGCGCTGCGCCGAGCATTTCATCCTCCCCGGCCGGCCTCACTAGCCAACATGTCGGGGTTTTACGCGCAGCCAAACGAGAATGGGTGCCCCACGTCTCGCTTTTGAGACGTGGGATTGCGCTTTCGCCGACCTAAGATTCTGGCCGCAGTTCCCGCTGCTAAACTCATAACTGATGATTCTCCCGTTCGTCCGCGAAATTTTCGCGGAGCTGGAGCACTCTTCCGCATTCGAGCGCGTGCGCAGGCACCTCAGCCTGGGTACGGGGCGCCGAATTGTGTCCGGACTCACTGCCACCGCCCGCTCGCTCTACCTTCCGCTCATGGCCCGCGCTGCGCGCCAGCCGGTCATCGTCATCGTCGCCGACAACAAGGCCGCCGAAGCCCTCGAGCCCACTCTCCGCGCCGGTTGCGAACTCACCGGTGCCACCGACCCTGACCGCGTGGTGCGCCTGCCCTCCCACGACGTCCTCCCCTTCGAAAATCTCTCTCCCCACCCCGACGTGCAGGAGCAGCGCGCCGCCGCGCTATGGAAGCTGGCCACCGGCGGCGTCTCCATCCTCATCGCCCCCGTCGAGGCCGCGGCACTTCGCCTCTTCAATCGCGACTACTATGCCAGCCTCGCCGTCACCATCAAACGCGGCGAAGAGATCGATGTCGAAATCCTCACCGGCCACCTCGCCAGCGTCGGCTACACGCAGATGGACCTGGTCGAGATGCCCGGCCAGTTCACGCGACGCGGCGGCATTCTCGACGTCTACTCGCCCGAGTCCGACCGCCCCATCCGTATCGAGTTCTTCGGCGACGAAATCGAGACCATCCGCAAATTCGATCCCGAAACGCAGCGCTCGCAATCCGGCCTGGATGAAGCGCAGTTGCTCCCCCTCACCGAGACTCCCGTCACCGAGCACCTGCTGGCCGCTGTCCACGCGCGTCTCAGCCGCCAGCGCGTCAGGATCCAAGGTGAGGTCGAAGGTGAAATCGACAGCGACAGCGATACCCAGGAAATGGCGATTGAAGCAGCAGCCGCGGGCGGTGTGAGCGTCTTCCCCGGCTGGGAATTCTTTTCCTGCGTTGCCGGTGCTGAGAGCCATTTGCTCAATCTGCTTCCCAAGTCGATGCTGTTTGTCGACGAGCCCGGCATGGTGCGCAACCAGATCGACCGCTGGTGGAACAAGGTCGAGCAGCGCCACGAACGCTCTGGCATCGGCTCCCTCATCCGCCCTGAAGACATCTATCTGCGCCCCGAAGTGCTGCAAAGGCTGCTCGGCTCGCACGCCGGTCTCGACATCGACCAGTTGGGCGCTGTCGACGTGCTCGATGAAGACACAACACTCGGCGAAATCGCGCTCAACACGCGCCCCACCCTGCGATTCCACGGCTCCATCCCCGCGCTCACTGAGAACCTGCGCAAGCTCATGGAGACGGAACACCGCATCGTGCTCGCCGCCTCCAACCAGGGCGACGTGGAGCGCATGGCCACCGTGCTGCGCGAGTACCAGATCCCTTACCGACTCGGTAGCCGCTCCGCGCAACCCAGCGGCGAGACGATGTTTGAGGAAGCCAGCTATCTCGCCGGGGACATGCGCGTGCCCGTCATCGTGCGCACGCAGTTATCCGCGGGCGTCAGCATTCCCGATGCGAACCTGATTGTCTTCGGGGCAAACGATTTATCCGATGACGCCGACATTGCCGCGCGCCCCGAGCCGAAGCGCTCGAAGACCGCGGCCTTCGTCTCCGATTTTCGCGACCTCACCATCGGCGACTATGTCGTCCACGTCGAGCACGGCATCGCGCAGTATCAGGGCCTCAAAGAAATCGTGCAAGACTCGCTCGCGGTCGAGTTCATGATCCTGGAATTCGCCGAGCAGGCCAAGCTCTACGTCCCGCTCACGCGCCTTGACCTGATCCAGAAATACCGCTCCACCGACGCCGGCCCCGCCCCTGTGCTCAACAAACTCGGTTCGCAGCAGTGGGTCAAGACCAAGGCCCGAGTGCGCAAAGCCATGGAGGACATGGCCGGTGAACTGCTCAAGCTCTATGCCCAGCGCACCACCGCGCAGGGCACTGCCTTCTCCAAGGACAATGAATTCCAAAAGGAATTTGAAGACTCCTTCGACTATCGCGAAACCGACGACCAACTCTCCGCCATCCGCGCCATCAAGTACGACATGGAATCGACCACGCCCATGGACCGCCTGCTCTGCGGCGATGTGGGCTACGGCAAAACCGAAGTGGCCATGCGCGCTGCATTCAAGGCCGTGCAGGACGGCAAGCAGGTCGCGGTCCTTACGCCCACCACCATTCTCAGCTTCCAGCATTTCGAGACGTTCAAGCGTCGCTTTGCGCAGTTCCCCATCAACATCGAAATGATCTCGCGCTTCCGCACGCCCAAGGAGCAAAAGATCATTGTCGAGCGCGTCGAACACGGCAACGTGGACATCCTCATCGGCACTCACCGCCTGCTCTCGAAAGACATCAAGTTCCAGGACCTCGGTCTGCTTGTCGTCGATGAGGAGCAGCGCTTCGGCGTGCGCCACAAGGAACGACTCAAGCAGATGCGCAAAGAAATCGACGTACTGGCAATGAGCGCCACACCGATCCCGCGCACCTTGCACATGTCGCTCGTCGGCCTGCGCGACATGAGTGTTATCGAGACGCCGCCCAAAGACCGCATGGCGATTCAGACCGTCGTCGCCAAGTTCGACGAAAAGATCGTGCGCTCCGCTGTGGAACTCGAACTCGAACGCGGCGGCCAAGTTTACTTCGTGCACAACCGCGTCGAATCCATCTACGAAATCGCTTCGCGCATTCAGGAGTTGGTTCCCGCGGCGCGCGTCGTTGTCGGCCACGGGCAGATGGGCGAAACCGAACTTGAGCGCGTGATGCTCGCCTTTATGAACCACGAGTATGACGTGCTTGTCGCGACCACGATCATCGAAAACGGCCTCGACATTCCGCTCGCCAATACCATCCTCATCAACCGCGCCGACCGCCATGGCCTCAGCGAACTCTATCAGCTCCGTGGCCGCGTGGGCCGCTCCAATCGCCGTGCTTACGCTTATCTGCTCATTCCTCCCGAACAGCAGCTCAGCGAAATCGCGCGCCGCCGCCTCGCAGCACTCAAGGAGTTCAGCGACCTCGGCGCCGGCTTCAAAATCGCCGCACTCGATCTCGAACTGCGCGGCGCCGGCAACATGCTTGGCGGCGAGCAGAGCGGCCACATTGAGGCTGTCGGATTCGAGCTCTATACCTCCATGCTTGAACAGGCGGTGAAGGAGATGAAGGGCGAAGCCGGCGAAGAGCGGCCCGCAACGCAACTCAATCTCGGCATCGCACTGCGCATTGACGAGAGCTACGTTGCCGAAGAAAACCAGCGCCTGCGGCTCTACAAGAAGGTAGCCGGCTCCACCAGCGAGAAGGCTCTCGCCGACCTGCGCGCCGAGATGGAAGATCGCTACGGTCCGTTGCCCGACTCCACCGTTTACCTGCTTGAGGCGGCATCGCTGCGCCTGGAGTGCGAACGCATCGGCATCGCGCAGGTCGATCGCAAGCGCACCGAGCTGCAGATCCGTTTCACCGAGCGCGCCGCGATCGATCCGCAGCAATTAATGCGATTAGTCGCGCGCAACGCCAAGCGTGGCGCACAATTCACCCCGCAGGGACTGTTGAAATTCCCACTCTCCGCCACTCGCTCCGATGAAGTCCTTCTGGAAATCCGCGACCTCCTCACCAAGCTGGCGCCCGCGCCGGTTAACGTTTAGAACAGAAAGAGCCAACATGAAAATGACCTGCACCGCTGCCGGAAATCTAATTCAAAAACAATCTGTCATCCTGAGCGGAGCGCAGCGGAGTCGAAGGATCTGCGGTTCGGGATTTCAGCCGAAAAGACGGCCCGCAATAACCTTATCGCACATTGCTCTTTCGATTGGAGTCTGCATGGCAATCTCCCTCATCGCGCACGCCACAAACGAAACCCCGCAACAACAGTTTCAAAAGATCTCCGACGAATATTTCGACCAGGTATATTTCCCCCACAACCCCACAATCGGCACATTGAGCGGATATCACCAGTACGATGCGCAGCTCGAAGACTACTCGCGCAAGAGCATTGATGCGCAAGTCGCCGCGCTGCGCACCTTCGAGAAGCGCGTTGCGGCCATCCCCGCATCCGGCCTCGACGAAACCACGCGCGGTGACCGCGAAGTGGTGCTCAGCAATATCCACTCCACGCTGCTCACGCTTGAAACCATCCGCGGGTGGGAGAAGAATCCTGACAATTATTCCAGCGGCATCTCCGGCTCGGCCTTCTCGCTCATGGAACGTAAGTTCGCCTCGCCCGACGATCGCCTGCGCTCCCTCATTGCCCGCGAAAGACTGATGCCTTCCCGTCTTGACAAAGCGCGCATCAATTTGGAGAACCCGCCGCACATCTACACCGAAATCGCCATCGAACAATTGCCCGGCATCGTTAGCTTCTTTGAGCACGACGTGCCGCTCGCCTTTGCCGACGCCAAAGATTCAGCGCTCAAGGCGGAATTCGCGCAGACTAACTCCGCTGTCATCGCTGCACTCAACAGTTATCAAACGTGGCTGAAGACCGATCTCCTTCCCAAATCCAATGGAGACTTCCGCATCGGCGCTGAGACCTTCTCAAAGAAACTCCAATACGACGAGATGGTCGACCTTCCCCTCGACAAACTTCTCCAGATCGGTTGGGCCGACCTGCGCAAAAACCAGCAGCACTTCAACGAGATCGCCAAAGAGTTGGAGCCCGCCAAGGAACCAAAAGCCGTTCTCGAACAGCTTGGCCAGAATCATCCTGCGCCCGATCAACTGCTCAACAGCTTCCGCGCCACTTTTGACGGTCTCGTCGCTTTCATTCGCACGCACCACATCGTCACCATCCCATCCGACGTGCGCCCCATCGTGGAAGAGACGCCGCCCTTCATGCGCGCCACGACATTTGCCAGCATGGATACGCCGGGCCCGTTTGAGAAGCATGCCACTGAAGCCTACTTCAACGTCACGCTTCCCGATCCCTCCATGAAGCCCGCTGAAGTTGAGGGCTTCATGCACTCGTTCAACGTGGGCACCGTCATTTCAACCGCGGTGCATGAAGCGTACCCCGGCCACTACGTACAGTTTCTGTGGGTGCCGCAAGCGCCCAGCCGCGTGCGTAAATTGCTGGGCGCCAACACCGATGTCGAAGGTTGGGCGCACTACTGCGAGCAGATGATGCTCGATGAGGGATACGGTCAACCTGGCGCAGGCGCGAAGGATGAACGAGAATCCAAATTCCTGCGCCTGGGACAACTACAGGATGCTCTCCTGCGCAACGCGCGCTTCATCGTCGGCATCGAAATGCATACCGGCAAGATGAGTTTCGATCAGGCCGTCAGATTTTTCCAGAAGGAAGGCTATCAATCCAAAGAGACGGCGATGGTCGAGACCAAGCGCGGTACCGCAGATCCAACCTATCTCTATTACACGCTGGGCAAACTTGAAATCATGAAGTTGCGCGAAGACCTGAAGAAGAAACAGGGCGCGTCCTTTTCGCTGGAAGAGTTCCACAACAACTTCCTGCGCCAGGGATTCCCGCCCATCAAGATCGTGCGTGAGGCGCTGTTGGGCGATAACTCGCCCGCACTGTGACTGCAGTTTTCCGCAGGACAAATCAAAGTGAGGAAAAAGGAATGAGCAAACGGGTCAGGAAGGCGGTTTTTCCGGCAGGAGGTTTGGGCACACGGTTTTTGCCGGCCACCAAGGTTATTCCTAAAGAGATGCTGGCACTGGTCGACAAACCCATCATCCAATACGGCGTCGAAGAAGCTATCGCCTCAGGCATCGAACACATCATCATCGTGACTGGCCGCGGCAAAGGCGCAATGGAAGATCACTTTGACATCAGCTATGAGCTTGACGCCACGCTCGAAAAGAAAGGTAAAAAGGAACTACTCGAACTCTCGCGCAACATATCGTCCCTCGCGCGCATTAGTTATGTACGCCAGAAAGAGCCGCTGGGCCTGGGTCACGCCGTGCTTTGCGCCAAAGACCTGGTAGGCGATGAACCTTTCGCCGTTCTGCTTCCCGACGATGTTATCGATGCTCAAGTACCATGCATCAAGCAGATGATCGACGTGTTCAATGAGAAGGGCGGCTCGGTGCTGGCCACTATGACCATTGAAGGCGCGGCCATCAGCGCCTATGGCGTGCTCGCCGGCTCACAAGATTCCGCAAACCCGCGCATCTACAACTGCACCGGAATGGTCGAAAAACCAAAGCTGGAAGATGCTCCCTCTAAACAGGCAATTATCGGCCGCTATGTGCTAACTCCCGCTGTATTCGAGTTACTTGAGCGCACCACTCCCGGCGCCGGCGGCGAGATACAACTTACTGATGGAATTCTGGCGCTGCTCAAGCATGAAAAGGTCTTCGGTTATACCTTCGAGGGCAAACGCTTCGATGCCGGCGACAAGTTCGGCATGTTACAGGCCACGGTCGAATTCGCCCTGAAGCGGAACGACCTCGGACCGAAGTTTCGCGACTATCTGAAGGGACTGGCGCTGTAGGTCATCCCGAACTCACTCGGGTGCCCCATCCTGTCGCGCCTTTTTGCGAAAGGGTGGGAGTCTACCACCGCCGGCTCAGTAACTCCCCGTCTTCCACTTAATGTTGCATCCGATCGATGGCCGCTGGTCAGCGGAAATCGACTTACCCGCCAATGCAGCCTCAATCGCGGCGCGCACACTCTTTCCCGTGACGGGAGCTTCGTTACTGGGGCGGCTCGCGTCGAATTGGCCGCGATAGACCAACCGCAAAGTGCCGTCGAATAGAAAGAAGTCTGGCGTGCATGCGGCCTTGTAAGCGCGCGCCACGGCCTGCGATTCGTCATACAGATAAGGGAAGCGAAATCCAATTTGATGAGCTTGCTTCTTCATCCCTGCGGGGCTGTCGGCGGGGTACGATTCAGCATCATTGCTGCTGATGGCTACAATGCCTACCGGTTTGCTCTCGTAATCGGCGCCAAGCGCCGTCAACCCGTCCTCAATGTGCTTCACATAAGGACAGTGAGCGCAGATAAACATCACCAACAGCGCCCTTTTGTCCCGAAAGTCGTTGCGCCGCACAATCTTGCCCGTCACTACGTCCTTCAGGGCAAAATCCGGCGCTTCGGTCCCGAGCTCCAACATGGTTGATTCAGTAAGTGCCATAACCGGGCCTCCTGTCGGTAAATGTGGATTGAATAATTCCTCTAACTCCCAAGGGCCCGCTAACTCACTAACTCCAAAATCCTCGCTAACTCTGCTGCCTGATCAGAATAACCCCGGCTGCCGCCCCGGCATACTGAGTCCAAAGTGCTCATACGCTAGCCGTGTCGCTACACGTCCGCGCGGAGTCCGGTCTAGAAACCCGATCTGGATCAGGAAGGGTTCGTAGACCTCTTCAAGTGCATCTTCTTCCTCGGCTAGAGTGGCCGCCAGTGTGCCAAGCCCAACCGGCCCGCCATCATATTTCTGCATGATGGTCAGCAACAGCCGCCGGTCGATCTCGTCGAACCCGTGTGCGTCCACTTCCAGCATTGTCAGTGCGGCATTCGCAGTGGGCCTGTCGATTGTGCCCGTGCCGCGCACCTGGGCGTAGTCGCGCACGCGCCGTAGCAATCGATTGGCAATGCGCGGCGTGCCGCGTGATCGCAGCGCAATTTCTGCAGCGCCGTCTGCGTCGATGGGCACCTGCATCACTTCAGCCGAGCGCTCCACGATGAAGCGCAATTCGTCCTCGGTATAAAACTCCAGCCGCAGAAGAATGCCAAACCTCGAGCGTAGAGGCGAGCTCAGCAGCCCGGGCCGCGTCGTCGCCCCGATGAACGTGAACGGCCGGATCTCCATCACGTGCGTGCGAGCCGCCGGCCCTTGTCCGATGATGATGTCGAGCTTGTAGTCCTCGAGCGCGGTGTAGAGCTTTTCTTCCAGTACGGGCTGCATGCGGTGGATCTCATCCAGAAACAGCACTTGCCGTTCGCGCAGGTTGGTGAGGATCGCCGTCAGGTCGCCCTGAATCTGCAGCGCGGGTCCTGAGGTCTGCTGGAAACCCACGTCGAGTTCGTTGGCGATAATCGTGGCCAGCGTGGTCTTGCCCAGCCCCGGCGGCCCAAACAGCAGCACGTGATCCAGCGCCTCGCCACGCGACTTTGCCGCCTCCAGAGCGATCGCCAACTGCTCCTTCGCCTTCGACTGGCCAATGAATTCGCGCAGCCAGCGAGGCCGCAGTTTCAGTTCAAAACCCTGCTCTTCTTCAGCGCGAGAAGCGCTGACCAGCCGTTCCGGAGTGTTGTCGCGCGCGATGGCCATGCTGCGAGAAGTCTAACGGGCCTGGGTTGCGGCTGCAACAGGGGGCAGGGCTGTGAGTCTACTGAGCCGGAAGATTCACCACGCCGGCGACCAGCTTGTAGTGGAAGCCCTCATAGGGTTCGCTCAAGCTGACCGTAAGGTACGTGTTCTGGGCCTTCTTGTCGCAGAGAAGCGCATTCGGATGGATGCCGGCAGGCAACAAATTCAATTGATCGAGCCATGCGGGATCGGTCACTGGCAAATCGTAATGGACGCGGCCCGCTTTCCCCAGATGGAAGACGGCCCGGTTTCTTCGTTTACCTCTGTCTTCGCGAATCCACCACCAAAGGTCTTCCGGCTGAACCAACGTCAGTGAAATTCGCGCAGGAGTTGCCTCGAGCCTGTGCGCACCGATTCTGTCGCAATATCCCTCCAGGACAACAGGCTCTCGGTTCACGTTCGATGTCAGAATGTCGGCGTCATATGGATTGCCAAAGCGTTGGATTCGTTTCCACGGCGTTCCTGTAATAAACACATCCTCCGGGTGATATTTGCTCGAACACTCTTCGCCCAGCTCGGCCTCAAACACATCCAGCAGTGCCGCCTCACGACCGTCCGCATAGCGAGCCTCTTCACGGGTAAGGCAGCCCGGAACGACGCGCCCCACCAGTCGAACCCACTTCTTTGTGACAAGACTTATTCCGGCGACACAGCGATTGTCATGCTTGTAAGAATTCGCAAGACAGACAATCCGGTCAAGCCTCATGGAGTCAGACCTGCACTTTTGATTTAGAGATGACGAGCGACTATACCTTCCCAATGTTGCTGCAAGTACTCAAGGGCGAGTCTGCGGTGACAGTGCTCTGCGGTGGGCTCGCTGCACAGCAAGACGGTTTTCTGCTCGAAGCTTTCTTTGGAGAGGACCGATTCGACCTTCCGGGATCGGATAAGGCTTAGGTACTCCTCGGTATAAATATCCCAATCGCCTTTGCGTTTCTTATACCTGTCAAGCAGATCTTGGGTAGGCGCAAGCAGCGCCTCATGCTCATATGCGGCGCCGCAGATCTCCCGGAGAAAATAGGCCAGGTCAGCCTGCTTGGCAAAACCCGAAAGTTGCGACGTGTTGTTGAGCCGCACATCGAGCAGGCGCTTGATGCCGTTCGCCTTCAATGTGTCGAAGAATTCTCCGGCACTTTTTTGGGTAAAACCGATGCTGTAGATCTCCATTGATCCTCGTCCAGCTCTGCAAACAATGCGGGCTGCTTGTTCACGAGAGGTTTACCGGATTCACCGGCCACCTCGGCGTCTGTCTCCACGCGGCCGTCCCCGCGTAGGTGCAGGATCCGGTGTCCACGCTCCATGAGAACGCGCCCCACCAGCAGCCGGCGATGGCAGTGCGCCGGATCTTCTTCGCCGCACAACATCGCTACGCGGAAATCTGTCATCCCGCGTTCCAGCCGTTCTACGCCGGCAACAAACGTGGGGTCGGCCGTCATGCGGCTGTAGAGCACGCGCCCCTGCGCATCATAGTAAGCAGGGTTCTTTGGACGTCCACCTAATTCATCGCCAAGAAAGAGATATTTAACTCCAGATAAACTCAGCGATCGATGCAGGATCTCGCGATCAAACTGCGGAGCGAAACGGGAATATGGAGCCGAACGAATGTCGACTACAACCTCGATGCGATGGCTGCTAATCAGTGCCGCAAACGCCTCGTAGGAGTGCGCAGAGTGCCCGATGGTGTAGACAGTGCTCATGACTGAATCTAGGCAAGGATAGCACCGGGGTGCAATCGCGGTGCTATCCTGCGCCCGGTTACATCGGCGCCTTCACTTCCGGCCAATACCGGAACCCGCGAAATGAAGCCTGTCCCTTGCCGCTCGCAAACACTGCCGGCCGCACATCGAGAAATCCGCCCAGCACGTTGTGATTCATTCCCGCAAGCTCCGCCGACTCTTCCGCTCTTTGCCAGGGCTGGCCCGGCAGCCGATAGTAGAAGTCGATCTCCTGGCGATCATTGACGACCCGAAGCGTCGCGCGCGTAGCGCCCCTGTGCTGGCGGCTGGGAACGTATCCGTTCGCAAGGCGCACCCCGATTCCCTCATCGTCCAGCAGGATCCCCGTCGAGTGCTCGGGGCTGTAGAAAAGCAATAGCCCTGAGGCGCAACCGGGCGTGACCTCAATGTCCATTTCAACTGTGTAGGAGTGACCGCCCACGGGCGTGGTCAGCGCACTGGTNNGATGGCCGACGCCGCAGTCACTCCCTCCGGCACGCGAAACCATCCGTCCGAGGTCCACTCGATGGGCAGCAGCAGTGTCTGACGCCCCAGCGTGCGATAGCCGTTCTCGTACGCGTGCACCGTCATGAACCAGCGCCCATCCGGTGTATCCACCAGCCGCCCGTGGCCCACGCTGAGCCATCGGTCGTCGCGCGACGTGGTGCGGACAACTGGATTGTGCGGCGAAAACTCCCAAGGCCCCTCGGCGTGGCGGCTGCGCGCTGAAATCACCGCATGGCTCGTAGCCGGGCCCGCAGTGCCGCCCTCGGCCACGTTGAGATAGAAGTAGCCATTGTGCTCCATAACCTTGGGCGCTTCCAGGCAGGTACATTCCATGCGCGAAGTAGCAGGCATGGGCCAGGGATCGAAGATCTTGCGCGGAGGAGTCTTGACCGCCAGCCCGTCCGCGGTGAGTTCAGCCATCAGGCCGCCGGCCATGTAGAGAAAGCGATGGCCGTTTTCGCCAACATGCGCGGGGTCGATGGCGTTGATTCCCAAATCGAACGGCTCGCTCCAAGGCCCCTCCGGGTGTTCGGCGTGAACCACGCGCAGCCGCCCGTCGGCAGGGAAATAGATGTAAAAGCGATCCTGGTACTGGCACAGGTAAGGTGCGTAGACATTGCCGTGATAGCGGCGGAGCGCCGCAGCCATTGGACGCCAGTTCACCAGGTCGCGAGAGTGCCAGATGAGCAGGCCGGGCGCGTAGTCAAAGCTTGAGTGAGTGAGGTAGAACTCGTTTCCCATGCGAATAGGGCTCGCATCGGGGTGGTCGCCGCCGAGAATAGGGTTGTTGTAGGTGGCGGCTGACTGCGCCAGTGCGAACGGCGTCTTAAAGGCGAGAGCAAAAGCGGCGGATGCAGCGGCGGTGTTCGAGACGAAGCGGCGGCGGGTAAACATGGCGGGGCAAGTGTAGCGGGGCGGCTGCGTCCGAGTAAAGCGATTCACCATCGGGGGTTGCGGAGACTGTAACAAACATGACAGTCCCTTCATTTTTGACCCTATCCGACGTTTAAAATTGAAGTGGCCACTTCTGAACGTGATGACCCACCGGTTTGCTCGTCTTCGCCGCTTTCATTTCAATCTGCCGCAGCGCATCGCGGCGGGATTGCTGGCCCTTTTCCTGGCACAGGGGTTGTGGCTCACCGCTCACCAGACGCTCAGTGACCGCGACTATCAATACGCGCGCTGCGGCCGCGAAGTGTGGGAGAGGCCTTCGCCGCTGGCCGGATACTTCACCAGTTGCGGCAACATTCATGACGGCATTCTCGCCTACCGCGTGGCGGGATTGCCGCTGACGCTCAACCTGCTTAGCGAGCGCGGCCTTGACATGTTACGCAAACCCGAAGATCGAGTGGTGCAAGCCGGGGGCCAGGTGAGCACATGGGAACTGCGCCACCAACTCACTCACATTCTTTTCCTGCTGCGGCTGCCGTTCCTGCTGGCCGGATGCGTTCTCGGCGGCGGGCTGTGGTGGGTCACGCGGCGCCTTTACGGAAACTTCGCCGGCTACACGGCGCTGGCGCTCTACTGCTTTTCTCCTGCGATCCTCAAGGCGAGTGTCGCGCCCGATCCTGACATTCTGGCTGCGTTGGGAGTGTACGGCGGCGTCTACACCTGCATCGGTGTGGCCCACGCCATGCAAGGTCCACGTCGCAAGTGGCGTCCCCGCATTCTGCTGCTCACCGTCACGTTTGGCATCGCCGCGTCGGCGCACGTTGCCGCGCTCCCGGTCGTGGCGCTTCTTGGTTTCCTGGCCATGCTGTGGGTGGCGGAGGGGCGCCGCAGCCAGGTGCTGCCCATTGTGCTGCTGGCCGCCGCCGGCGCGCTGCTGATGGTCTTCGCCTGCTACGGCTTCTCGCCGGATGCGTTTAGCTACATGTTTCGTTCCGCCGCTGGCTTCCTCTGGTTCTCGCTCGACCCTGCCAGGCGGTTCTTCACGTCACTACCCAATGCCGGCCTCACGGTGGCAGCCGCGGCGGCTGCGGTTCTCTACCTCGGCCTTCGACGCTCGCGCTACTTCGGCAACACCGCTCCTCTACTCTGCGCCCTGGTTCTGTTCGTGCTGGTCGCGACTGGCGTGCGCGGTACTCCGTGGCTTTGGGCACTGCCCTTTCTGCTCACGTTCGTCGGCGGGGTCTTCGCTGATGCCTACGAAGGACCGCGACACCGCCTGGCCCTCGCTGCCGCAGGAGCGATCGTGCTGTTGCAGGCTGTCTTTTGCGTCCTGAGCCTGCCAGGTTTGCTGTAGAGCGGCAAGCACCTAGTCATTGAATTCCGCGCCTGTCTTGCCCGGACAGTGCAAGCCAGACACGCGCAATTCAGACACCTTGAGAAGGGCCAAAAACTAGGCCGGTTCGAGCGCAAAATCGGGGGCCAAATCCCATCGCGCAAGGTGATTAGTCCAAAGCCCTCGGCCTTCCACTTTTCTCGTGCCGTAAATTAAAGCATAATAAGGACTTATTCCTATGTTTTCACCTTGCCGAAAGCGGCTTTGAAGGCGTAAAATCAAGATACAGTCCCGCGGAGCCCGGCCCCGCATTCATCGGTACCTTTCTGCCGCTCTTCGGCGGGCCTGAAAACTCCTATGGCAGACGATCAGAACCCCCAACTCCCCCTCGATAGCGGCCTTCCGCCCCACGGCGGCACAAATCTCATCCCCATCAATATCGAAGACGAGATGCGCCGTTCCTATCTCGACTACTCGATGTCGGTCATCATCGGGCGCGCCCTCCCCGACGCTCGCGACGGCCTCAAGCCAGTTCACCGGCGCGTGCTCTACGCCATGAGTGAGATGGGCCTCGAGTACAACAAAAAGTACACCAAGTGCGCCAAGGTCGTCGGCCAGGCCATGGGTGTCTACCATCCCCACGGCGACTCCGCCATCTACGACACCATGGTCCGCTTGGCGCAGCCGTTTTCACTGCGCTATCCGCTCATCGACGGCCAGGGCAACTTCGGCTCCGTCGACGGCGACCCGCCCGCGGCCATGCGTTACACCGAGTGCCGCCTGATGCGCATTGCCGGCGAACTGCTCGCCGACATCGAGATGGAGACCGTGGACTTTACGCCCAACTACGACGAGTCCACCTTCGAGCCCGTGGTGTTGCCCACCCGCATTCCTAACCTCATCGTCAACGGTTCAAGCGGCATCGCGGTCGGCATGGCCACCAACATTCCGCCGCACAATTTGACTGAAGTGGTGAACGCCACCATCGCGCTGGTCAAAAATCCCCACGCCGGCCTTGAAGAAGTTCTCAAGCACGTGCAGGGTCCCGATTTTCCCACCGGCGGCTTCCTCTACGGCAAGTCCGGAATTCCCCAGGCCTACAAAACCGGCCGCGGCCGCTTCATGATGCGCGCCAAAGTGGCCACCGAAAACCTGACCAAGGAAAAACAGGCGATCATCGTCACCGAGATTCCTTACCAAGTCAACAAATCCAAGCTCATCGAACGCATTGCCGAGCTGGCCAACGAAAAAATCATCGACGAAATCAGCGACGTGCGCGACGAGAGCGACCGCGACGGCATGAGGATCGTCATCGAGCTCAAGCGCGGCTCGCAGCCTGAGATTGTGCTCAACCAGCTCTACAAGCACACCCAGTTGCAGGAAAGCTTCTCCATGATCTTCCTGGCCGTGCTCAACGGCCAGCCCCGCGAATTGCCGCTCGATCAGGCCATTCGCGCCTTCATCGATCATCGCGTGGATGTCGTCCAGCGCCGCACCGTCTTCCTGCTCCGCAAGGCCCGCGAGAGGGAGCACATCTTAGAGGGCTACAAGATAGCTCTTGATAATTTGGATACGGTCATTCGCATCATTCGCGCATCGGGCTCTCGCGCCGAGGCTCGCGAAAACCTCTACGCCTGGGGCAAGGGCACTGAGATCGTCGTCAATCTCGACCGCGAGCGCCTGCGGCATGAGGAACGCGGCCTCACCTTGCGCCAGGTCGACGCCATTCTCGAATTGCAGCTCTACCGCCTCACCCAGCTTTCCGTCGATGAGATTCTCAGTGAGCTCAAAGAAATCCGCGCCAAGATCGCGGAGTACGAATCGATTCTCGCCAGCGATGCGAAGCTTCGCGCTGTCATCATCAAGGAACTCGAAGACGTCCGCGACAGATATGGCGACAAGCGCCGCACGCAGATTGTCGATGAGTCCGCCGAGTTGCAGCTTGAAGACCTCATCGCCGACGAGCAGGTCGCCGTCACGGTCAGTCACCAGGGCTACCTCAAGCGCACGCCCATCTCCATCTATCGCCAGCAGCGCCGCGGCGGCACGGGCCGCACCGGCATGAAGACCCGCGAAGAAGATTTCGTTTCGCAGTTGATCGTCGACTCCACGCACGCCTTCCTGCTCTGCTTCACCAACACCGGCCGCGTCTACTGGCTCAAGGTCTACGAAATTCCCGATGTGAGCGCGGCAGGCAAGGGCAAGAGCATGCAGAGCCTGCTCAACCTGCAACAGGGCGAAAACGTGCGCACCATTCTGCCGGTACGCAATCTCGAGGAAGAGGACAGGTTCATCTTCTTCGCCACGCGCAACGGCATCGTCAAGAAAACTCCGCTCAAGGATTTCAGCAATGTGATGTCCCGGGGCATCATCGCCATCGCCATTGATGAAGAAGACGATCTCATTGCCGCCGACCTCACAGACGGCAAGCAGACCATCTTTCTCGCGACGCGTGAGGGCATGGCTATCCGGTTCCAGGAGGAGTACGACGCGGAACGCAGCGGCATCGGTCTCCGCCCCATGGGCCGCAACGCCGCCGGCAACAAGGGCATCTCGCTCAAAAAGGGCGATTACGTCATTGGCGCCGCCATTACCAGCTCAGATGAGACGCGGGATCGGCATCGCGATGAGTGCGCCAAGGCCCTGGGCCTCACGACCAAGCTCTCCACGCTGAGAACCGCCTATGCAGATGCCAGGGACGCCTTGCAAAAGACGCGCGAGGAACGGCGCAACGGATCGCAAGACGACGAGTCCCTGAAGGCCGCGGACAAGGCCGCGGAAAAATCCGCCGATGATGCTTACAAGGCGTTGAAAAACCTCGACGAGCGTCTAGGTGTAAGCAAATCCCTCATCCTGACGGTCACGGAAAACGGGTTCGGCAAGCGTACGGATGTGGACGAATACCGCCTCACCGCGCGCGGGGCGCAAGGGGTCAACAACCTCAAGGCTACTCCCAAGGTGGGCAAGACAGCGTCCATTCTGCTCGTCAATGAAACCTCGGAACTGATGGCCATCAGTCAATTCGGCAAGATTATCCGCATCGACACCAAGACCATCCGTGCCGCCGGCCGCGCCACCCAGGGCGTCCGTCTGCTCAATCTCGAACCCGAAGACAAGGTCGCCGCCGCCGTCATCATCCCACCCGAAGAGTTGAAAGACGACGAGCCGTTGTTGTTGCAATAGGCTGGCCGGTAGACGGCCAGGTCTTTAGTCGAGACCTGGCCGTCCCGCGAATTGGGAATGGATCGGGATTTCCGGAAGAAAGGGCCTTGACAGGCTGTGCGTGAGGCGCTACACCTTACACATGGTCAAGAGCTTTCGGCACGCGGGAATTGAGAAATTCTTCAAGACCGGAAGCAAGGCAGGAATTCAACCTGCTCATGCCGCGAAGCTCTCCATTCAGCTTTACGCCCTTGATGCGGCAAAAGCGCCTTCGGACCTGAACACACCGGGATGGCGCCTGCATCCGCTGAAAGGCAATCTGGAAGGCCATTGGTCCATTCGAGTCAATGGCAATTGGCGACTCACTTTCAGATTCGAGGGAGAAGACGCAATTCTCGTTGACTATCAGGACTATCACGGGAGCTAGTAACATGACGCAAATGTTCAACCCCCCTCATCCGGGCAAGGTGTTGCGCGAATACCTTGGAGATATAGACGTAACTACCGCAGCCAGGCGCCTGCATGTCTCGCGCACCACGCTTTCACGCATTCTCAACGGTGCGGCGGGTATATCGGCAGACATGTCGCTGCGTCTGTCGGACGCGCTCGGAACCCACGCCAGCTTTTGGTACGATCTGCAAGCGGGCTACGATATGTGGCAAGCATCCCACAAAAAGCGGCCCAAGATTCAACGATTCGATGCCGCCGCGTAGAATCAGGCCTTCTTCGCGACTGGTACGCCAATGAACGTCTGTAGCATCCCACCAGTTCGCGGTGAGGCTGCGAAAGGGGTGGGGCACCCGGCCAGTACGGCAAGATCATCCGCATCGACACCAAGCAGGTCCGCGCCGCCGGCCGCGCCACCCAGGGCGTCCGTCTGCTCAACCTCGAACCCGAAGACAAGGTCGCCGCCGCCGTTGTTGCAGTAAAGACTCCACTTGGGTGCCCCAGGTTTCGCTTCTGAGACCTGGGGTGTTCTGGGCCCGGATCGTCGCGGAGGAACCAGTAACCATGGATAAGACAATTCGCCGCGTGACCGACCTGGAGGAACAAGACGCCGAAACCTACCGCTACTGGCAAAGCCGGCCCGTTGGAGAAAGGCTCGCCGCGGTGTGCGAGTTGAGCGAGGCCGCGTATAGCTTCGCCGCCGCTTTCAAAGGAGTGCCGGCCCATGTTGACCAAGGATCTGAACAAACTCGCCACTGGAAGGGAATAGGACCTTCTTGATATCAAAGTGCTCCGCAAAGCTGACCAGGCAACACAGCGTCCAGCGAGAAGCCGCTAACTCGCTGCATATGATCTCAAAAGCTGTGAGTTGACACACCGCCGAGCCATTCGACGCCGTGTGACCTTCCGTCGTGCACCTTGCAAGGGTGGGACGCCCGCTCAATCCACGACAAGACCCGAGGCACGCAGGAGTAGGATGGTCTGTCGCGTCCCAGTTCTAATCAACAAACAGCGGGGCTCACTGCGGCTACGAAAGAAGATTATTTTGCATCCTGATCGACTCGGAGTGTGCAAACTTGAATTCTGTAAAAGCGCGTTGCTGTTCCTGATTGGTTCAATAGCGCTTGCCCTGCCTGCGTTCGGGCAAGCAAATGCCGCTGATTCCCAAGGCACGAGCGCCAAGCCGCTTGCCTACGATGTCATTTCCGTCAAGCCGAGCAAACCGGGCGATGGCATGTCGGTAAGGACAAGTGCAATTGGCTTTTCGGCGAGGAATATCACCCTATGGGGGCTAATTTTCAACGCATTTGACGTCAGGCCCAACGACCCCATCCCGGGCTTGCCGGGATGGGCTGAGACGACGCAATTCCATGTTGAAGCCAAGATGGATGATGACACGGCCGCGGCGTTGCAAAAGCTCCCCAGGGAGAAGCAGGACGAAGAGCGCCACCTGATGCTGCAATCACTCCTCGCGGACCGCTTCAAACTCCATGTCCACCACGAGAACAAAGAGCGTCCCATCTACGCTTTGGTTGTTGCCAAGGGTGGATTCAAATTGAAAGAGGCCCCTGCCAGCGAAGCGGGGCATGGATCTTCTTGGGGCTCCGGTCGGATTGACGTTCGAGATGGGTTAATCGGAAACCTCGTATTCTGCCTGTCGGACGTGTTGGGCCGCGTCGTTGTGGACAAGACCGGCATTGCCGGCAAGTATGAAATCGCGCTCAAGTGGACGCCGGATGAGCAGCAGGGGACGGCTGACGCAGGCCCGTCGATCTTTACCGCGCTTCAGGAGCAGTTGGGCTTGAAGCTGGAATCGACGAAAGGCCCGGTGGACATCATCGTCGTCGACCATGTGGAGAAACCCTCGGACAATGAGCACTGACCGAGCGATGCTGGCCCGGTAGGGAGAATTCAAAACAGGAGCCAGTGTACCCCATCTCAAGCCGGGTGCCCCTCAAGGTCTCGCTTCTGAGACCTGGGACTCAGCCCCGTTGCGCATGATCCGCCGGGTGCCCATCCTTTGCGTGTTCTTGCGAGGGGTCGGAAACCGCAAACATTCACAGCACCGCCTCACAGCTTCTTCAGCTTCTTCTCCAAATCCGGAATGTAACTCACCTGCGCATCCGGCTCCATCTGCCGCGCCGAAGCGATAGCCGCAAGCCATGCCTTGCGCGCCTCGTCTTTTTGCCCCAGCAAAGCCGCAATGTCGCCCAGCGCCGTCTGACTCGCCACCTCTTCGGGATCGATTGCTACCGCCTCGCGAGCCGACGCCAGCGCGTCCTGCGCCTTGCCTTTGCCCAGCAACTGGTATGCATTCAACGCCCTGCTCAGGGCGGCAGCTTGCGGCACCTTGAAGGTGCCTTGATATGCCATCACGCCGTAGTCAATCATCGCGGCCGGCTTCATGCTTTGGAAATCGCGGTAAGGATTCATGCGTCCGCTCGGCCATTCGCACCCGCTCAGGTCGCCCGCGCTGATGAACACATTTCCCTCGATCACAGGCGGAATCACATCCGCACCGCCCAGCCAGAACGTATCGATCGTGGGCATGTGGTGGCAGTTGATCCCGTACACCGACGCGTCGATTTCCGGATGAGCGAAGTAGGCAAACCAGCACTCCTGGCTGGGGTGCTTGTCCTGCCACTCCTTCACCTGGTAGAGCTGCTGGGCCCAGTCGGCGTTGGCGTCGCTCAGCAGGTTGTGGACATTTTTCGGACCTCCCCACGCCTCGTTGGCATAGGCAATGTAGTTGGGAAACACGGTCAGCGAGGATACGACGTGGGCCAGCACCAGCACTACCGTGATCCACCGCCAGCGCTTCCCGCGAGCCTTCCACGCGGCCATGGCGGCAGCACCGCCGCCTGCCAGCACAAACAGGAATGTATCCACCGGCAGAATATGCCGCGCGCCAATGTCGATTCCGGCCACGATTGCGACCACGAAATAGAACCACGCCGGCACCAGGATGAATGCCAACTCGCGCCCCTTGCGCAGCTTGCCTGTAATGATGGCGAACTTCGCCAGCGCCACCAGCGCCAGCAATCCAAGGGTGGTCTTGATCAGCAACACGGCGGGGAAATACCACCATTGCCCATGCGCGTACACCTTGCCAAAGGCGAAGGTGGGATAGAACTCCGCCATGCGCTTCACATCCACCAGGCCAATCAGGTACGACTCGGGCAGCAGGTGCAGATTGGCAATCGCTGTCACTGCGGTCGCGTTGAAATGGCTCAGGGGCTTCGCATACTCCGCGACGGTTGGGAACGCCAGTCCCGCTGGCCGCGCCGCATAGCGAAATCCATAAAAAACCCACAGCACCATTACGCCCACCACTACGATCGCGCCAAAGGCTCCTGTGAGCCGCAGCGTCAGCCTGCCGCGCGTACCTTTCGGGGCAAATGCAATCTCCCATCCGATCAGCAGCACCAGCATCGGCGCCAGCAGAATTCCCGAATGCTTGGTCGCCAGCAGCAGACCGGCAACCACGCCTGCAATCGCCAGCCGCAACAGCGTAGGCTGCTTCACATACCGGTAAAAGGCATAAATACTGGCCAGGAAAAACAGCGACACGCCGATGTCCGTGGTCACCAGCGCTGAGTGGCCAAGTATGTTCGGGTCAAACGCGACCAGCACCAGCGCGACCAGGCCCGCCACGTCGCCGAAAAACTCCCGTGTGGTGAAAAACACCGTTAGCGAAAGGCCCAGAGCCAGCAGTCCGGCCGCCAGCCGCATGCGAAAAACCAGCCGCTGACTTGCGCCGTCGTTGTGCGCCAGCCAGTCGCGGCCGCTGAGGTAAGCTTCCTCCTTGAAGTAACGTCCCTGCAGTGGCGGAATCCAGAGATTCTCTCCCAGTACCGGCAGCGTAGCCAGCAGCTTCACCAGCGGAGGGTGCTCCGGGTTCAGCCCGTAATCGCCGGTCTTCCACATCATGTAGCCGGCAAACATGTGATCGTCTTCATCGAAGGTCAACGATTCGCGGTGCACCACGTATGCAAAGTGCGCCGCTTGCACCACCAGCAATACAATTACCGCCGCCCACACCCATCGTCTTGCGATCGTCATCCGGAACTCCCAGTCGTCCTTGAATCTCTGAGTTTTTTGAATGCCGCCTATTTTAATAGGCCAAACGTTTCCCTGGCTGTGAGCGTCCAATTATCAGACCCAGCCGCATCCGGCTAGGTACTCTGAACCGGTTCGTTTTTGGCCTACACTGGAGTTGCTCTGGTTTCTCCGCACACTCCCTTTATGTTGCGGAATGTGATTTACGTTCTCGTGCTGGCAGCATTCGCCGCGACATCTGCCCTCGCCTCGCCGATCCCTTCGGCGAACGCACACAGGCGTGCGCAAACCCCGCTGACTGCACATCCGAAGCCAATTCGTCCCTCCGAGCACCCGGCCGTGCGCCATGAAACCGGACCGCGTCCCAAGGCAGCCAACCATAACAGCAGCCACCCCACACCTCGCCACCCCGCGCGCAAGAGCGGCCACCCTGCAGCATCTCGCCGGCGCCAGCCTCACTTCACGCGCAACGCCGAGGTCGCGAGTTTGCACGTTCCGGTCCGGGAAGAATCGGTTTCCCTGCGCAGCCAGAGGTTCGTCATGCCTGCGCCCCTCCGCGGTTCGCTTGAATCGCTCACTCGCCAAAACGACATGGCGGAAGCGGAAGGCCTGGAGCGGATCCTGGACGAGGACGACCTGAACGATCGCATCACCCAGAAGCTGCTGGTCCCGGTCCCCGTTTCAGGGGCACTCGCCATCAACCAGAACCTCCCTGAAAATCATCGCTACTGCCGTCCGTGGACAGCGAACTTTCTGTCGGACCTGGCGAGCGCCCACGCGGCCCGGTTTCACAAGCCCATTGACGTCAGTTCGGCGGTGCGCACCGTCGAGTACCAGAAGCAGCTCATCCTCACCAACGGCAATGCCGCTGCCGCCGAGGGCGATGTGGTCAGCCCCCATCTCACGGGCAGCACCATCGACATCGTCAAGCAGGGCATGAACAAGCAGGAACTTGGCTGGATGCGCGCCTGGCTGTTACGCCTGCAGTTGGCCGCCCAGATCGATGTCGAAGAGGAGTTTCGCCAGGCCTGCTTCCACATTACCGTTTACAAAAGCTATGCCCCTCCGCCTCCGGAACCCATCCGAAAGACCAGGCGCCGCCGTCCCGCCGCCTCCGCCGTTCAGATCGCCTCCCACGGACGCTGAGGCGCGCCTCCCGCTATTCTCAGGAAAATCACCGCCGCTTTACTCCGATTCGAGATACAATCGCGGGCAAACGCACTCAAGCCCGAATTTGAATGCTGTATGGGTCGGGCGGCCTGTCGCGCTGATATCCGTCTGCGGCATCGGCCGCGGACCTTTATCCGGCGATTCAGGCAAAGTGCGAGTCCTTGATGCGACACCTCGAGAGGCGGAATGATGAGTGACCAGGAAGTTCAACCTGCGGCCGAGTTAAAGCCCGGCCTATCACAATGGCAGCGCGTATCGAACACATTTATGGCGCCGTCGAAAACATTTGAAGACATCAAGAACGGTCACGCGAGTTGGTGGTTGCCCTTTCTGCTGTTCGTGATTGTCGGAACAGGTCTTTGGACAACCGTCACGTACAAGGTGACGTGGCCGACGATTGTCGACAACGGCTTGCGCATGAGTCCCAAGCAGGCGGAACGGTTGGACCAGGTGCCGGCCGACCAGCGAGAAGTCCAGAAGAAATATAGCGCCATCGGTCAAAAGTACTTCTGGCTCCTCGCGCCCGCCTTTGTCCTTTTGATGAACGTGATTGCCGCCGGCGTTTTGCTGGGAACCATCAACTTCGGTTTTGGTGGCAAGGCGAAATTCGGCCAGGTGCTGGCAGTCAGTTGGTACGCCGGTTTACCCGGTCTGATCAAATTGCTGATCGGCGTTCTGGGCCTGTTTGCCGGTGTCGCCGCAGAGTCTTTCTTGCCCGGCAACCCGGCAGGCACCAACATCGGCTACTACATGGCTCCCCCACCGGAGACGTCAATGGCTCTTTGGAGCCTGATGACGATGCTTGACATTACAGTGATCTGGTCGCTTGTGCTGTCTGCAAAGGGGCTGGCGAAGGTAGCCGGCACAAAGCCGTCTGCAGGCTACACTGCGGTTTTCGGTTGGTGGATTCTCCTGGGAATCATTCAGGTCGGTATCGCCGCTGCGTTCTCATAGTGCGACCATTTCAGTCGCCCAACCGAAGCTCAACTCCAAATGCAAACGGCGCGCATCGCAAGATGCGCGCCGTTCGCTTCTGATCCCTGCCTTATTCCGTCCACCGCCGCATGATCAACGTTGCGTTGATGCCGCCAAACCCGAAGGAGTTCGACAGCGCCACATCGAAGTCGTGCGCCACAGCCGTGTTGGGTACATAGTCCAACCGGCACTCGGGATCGACATTCTCCAGGTTGATGGTCGGTGGAAGCTTCTGGTTTACCAGCGCCAGCACGGTGATCCCCGCTTCCAATCCGCCCGCGCCGCCCAGCAGGTGGCCGGTCATGGACTTGGTGCCCGATATCTTGAGCCTGTGGCTCAGCGCGTGCTCGCCAAATACCATTTCGATGGCGCGCGATTCATTGCCGTCGCCGGCGGGCGTTGAAGTGGCATGCGCATTCACATAGCCCACTTCTTCGGGCGCAATCCCCGCGTCCTTCAGCGCCGCACGCATGCTGCGTTGTGCGCCCATGCCTTCAGGGGCAATGCCGGTCATGTGGTAGGCATCGGCGCTCATGCCGTAGCCAATCACTTCCGCCAGAATCCTGGCGCCGCGAGCCCTGGCAAACTCCAGCTCCTCAAGAATCAGGATGCCCGCGCCCTCGCCAATCACAAAGCCATCGCGATCCCTGTCAAAGGGACGGCTGGCGCGCTGGGGCTCGTCGTTGCGGCTTGAAAGCGCCCGCATAGCCGCAAATCCGCCCACTGCAAGTGGGGTGATTGAAGCCTCGGTGCCGCCCGCAATCATCACGTCCGCATCGCCGTGCATGATCATGCGCGCCGAGTCGCCAATGGAGTTGGCGCTGGTTGCGCACGCCGTGGCCGTGGCCGAAATCGGCCCCTTTGCCCCATAGCGAATGCTGATGTTGCCGGCCGCCATGTTCACAATCACGGCAGGAATAAAGAAGGGAGAAATCTTGCGCGGGCCGCCCTGAATCAGATTGGTGTGCTCGCGCTCAATAATCTCGAATCCGCCGATGCCCGAGCCAATAAAAACACCCACCCGGTCGGCAATCTCCGGCGTCACCTGCAAGCCCGATTGGGCCATGGCTTCCTGGGTCGCCGCAAAGGCAAAGTGAATGAATCGCCCCATCTTGCGCGATTCCTTCTTGTCCACGAAGTTCAGCGGGTCAAAGTTCTTGACCTCAGCCGCCAGCGTGACCGAAAAGCCAGTGGTGTCGAAGCCCTGAATAGGACCCGCACCGCTGGCTCCGGACAATAGCTGTCGCCACACCTCGGGAGCGGTGTTGCCCACACCGCATACCAGCCCCAGGCCGGTAATGACCACTCGACGGTTCACCGGCTACTTGCCTTTCGGGGTCTTTTCGTTCTTCTCGATGTAATCGATCGCGTCCTTGACGGTCTTGATCTTTTCAGCGTCTTCGTCGGGAATCTCGAGATCGAAGGCCTCTTCGAACTGCATTACAAGTTCAACCACATCCAGCGAATCCGCGCCCAGATCTTCCTGGAAGCTTGCGCCAGGGGTTACTTCGGCTTCGTCCACTTGCAGTTGTTCCACAATGATCTGCTTAACTTTCTCTTCCACGGCCATGCGTGTTTCTCCTCGTATTTGTTCGGAACTTGGGATACTTCCAGGGCTTCGATGCATTCAGTTCCGCCTGCCTACAATACCGGCCCGTGGCAGGGGAACACAACCTCTGCGTCAAAAAATGGCGACAGGCCCCGAAACTCCAAGTCTACCGGGCGGGTCCGAGCGTGTAAAGGCACGGAAAGCGTGG
>PLXP01000130.1 GCA_003151435.1 Acidobacteriaceae bacterium | reverse complement strand
GGAAATACGCCCTCTCAGCAGTCAAGAGTGTCGAGGTTGAAGCCTGGCTACGCAACCTGATGAAGATCAACGGTCAAGTAGCAAGTCCGGCTACCAAGACAAAGATTCGCAATCTGATGTCCGCATTGTTCTCCCATGCAATCCGCCATGAGTGGGCAACCAAGAATCCAATCAGCGCGGTTCGCACTTCAGCCAAACGGCTCCGCACGCCTGACATTCTCACTGGCGATGAGGTCCAACGGCTTCTGTTGGAGCTGTCCCAGCGTGAGCGGGTCATGGTGCTGTTGGCAGGGAGCACTGGGCTCAGGCGGGGGGAATTGATCGCCCTTCGCTGGCGGGACATTGACTTTGGGAGCATGCAGGCGAACGTGACCCACTCTGTCTGGCGCAACGTCGAGGGAGACACCAAGACTGAAGCGTCACGTAAGCCTGTGCCGCTCCACGGTGTAGTCATTGAGGAATTGAAACAATGGAGGCTGGCGTCGTTGTACAGTTCTGACGACGACTACCTCTTTCCCTCAGTGGCTAAGAATGGGTCGCAGCCGATCCAGCCGGATATGATCCTAAAGCGTCACATCCGGCCAGCGCTTGAAAGGATGGGGGTCAAGAAACGCATAGGGTGGCACAGCTTCCGGCACGGGCTTGCAACCATGCTTCGGCAAAAAGGGGTAGACATTAAGACCGCTCAGGAGCTGCTCCGCCATGCCAATTCTCGGATCACCCTCGACATTTACCAGCAGGCAATATCGGAGGAGAAGAGGGCGGCTGCCGGGTTGGCTTTCCGGGGGCTGTTTGAAAAGGACCTTACTCAGCACCCTCCAGCACCCTCGGAGGTAGCGTGAAAGAAGAGGTCATTGCCGTAAGTTGTTTGTTTTCAGTACAATATGGTAGGCACGACTGGATTCGAACCAGCGACCTCTTCCGTGTCAAGGAAGCGCTCTAACCAACTGAGCTACGCGCCTATGAAGCAATCAACCGACTTCCAATGCCCGCGGCCCAAAACTGCCTGCCGAGGCGGTTACACAACCACCCGCGTCGGGTGGTTATGTGCGCACGGATTGGAAAACCGATCCGTTAGGTAGTTTAACAGGATCGGGACCGCGCGCATAGACAAGGCTGCAAGCCGGATGGCTCATGCTGTACCATCGTTGACTAACGAGAGAACTTTGCCACTGGCGAACCGATTGTTTAGCGGCCAGTCGAATGGACCTTTTGCGTTTTGCAGGCGAGCCCGCGCCGCATGCCGGCCATCCATCATGTGGCCGTCAAAAGCTGCCGGTTCGTGGATGCCTGCCCTTTGAACTCTGCCATGGCCGACGCTTCGAGTGCACGACCCAACCCGCTTCGCTACACACCCAATCTCCTCACGCTTTTGCGCATCTGTCTGGCGCCGTTCCTTGTCTCAGCAATCCTCGAACACCGGTTTGCGCTGAGCTTCGGTCTGTTCGTAGTGGCCGGGCTCACGGACGCGCTGGACGGAACCCTGGCCCGCGTTCTGAAGCAGCGAACCATGCTGGGCCAGTACCTCGACCCCGTCGCGGACAAACTCCTTCTGAGTACTTTGTTTGTCGTGCTCACCCACGAGCGATTGATTCCCGCTCGGGTGACGGTGCTGGTATTCGGCCGCGATGTGGGGATCCTGGTGGTGGCCGCGATTCTGTACGCCGCGGTGGGGCGGCGGGAGTTCAAGCCCAGCATCTTTGGCAAAGCAAACACGGTGGCCCAGGTGACTGCGGTTGCCACAGTATTGCTGCACCAGCTCACAACTGTGCCTTGGGTGGTAGCGCTCCAGAAGGGCGCTCTGGCCGCGACCGTTGTGCTGACCACAGCCTCGGGGCTGCACTATGCCTGGATCGTCACGCGGCGGATGGGCGGCCCGGCACCTAACGGGGGCGGCGGCGTTCAAAAGTAGACCGTTTTGATGGAAATGCGCAGATCGTCAGGAATCTGCTTCTGCTTCTTCAGGCTCGACGGTTTCCTCAATCTCCATATCGCGAAACTCTTCGGAGTCAAAGACTTCGCCACATTCCAGGCACTCGACATATTCAGCATCTTCGTGCCGGGAGACAATACGCACTCGTGGGTGTTTGCAGACGGTGGCCATTTTTCAGATTCGGTCGGACTCGAGCGGTTCTCCAATGGTTGTATCTCAAAAACCCCGCCCCGCCGAAGCGGTTTTCCTCTAAGGGTCCTGAAATGTTTAGGTTTCCAAGATGGAAAGGAACCAACGCCCCAACCAACTCAGCCTGCGTGATGTAAAAAACTGGTCCGGTAATCGCGGAGTTGGGTGTCAATCGTCGCCGGGTATAGTGCCGCCTCGTGTTTGCAATTAAAGAGCAGCTTACGTCCTCTTTTCGGAAGATTGTATCGGTCTTTCAGCCAATTGCAAACGAGTTTTTGTTGAATTTTCCACACGCGGACCGCAGAATCCCCGAATGAAAGCCGCCCTCCGGGCTCCAGATCTGAATCGGGATTGAATTGCGGACATAAATGGTCGTATACTGAATGCGGACCGAACAAGTCGGATATTCAAATGCTCAAGCTGACCAAAAAAGCGGATTACGGACTCATGGCGCTCAAGTACCTGGCCGAGCACCCGGAGATGCCTGCGCTGAGCGCCAAGGATATTGCCGACGCTTATGGGATTCCCGCGCAACTGCTGGCCAAGATTCTTCAGCGGCTCACCAAGACCGGCCTGTTGCGGTCGCACGCCGGCATGAACGGCGGCTATGCGCTGGCCAGGGACGCGCGCACAATTTCGGCCTTCGAGGTGATTCACTCCATCGATGGGCCGTTCTTCATTACCTCCTGTACCAAGGGAGCCAAAGGGTGCGACCTGACGCCGAGCTGCACCATCAAAGAACCACTGGCGCGGGTGAACGAAACCATTGCCGGAGTGCTGAAGAGCATTTCAATCTACGACCTTGCAGAACGGGAGGCCGCCGCGGCGCACACCGCTGCTGCCCAACCCCTTGTGTCGTTAACGCTTTAAATGAATCTTCCCCCGTCGCGCGATGCACAGGCGGCGAGCAATTGATGAGGATGGAGACGCGATGAGTACAGTGGTCAGCCAAGTAGAAGTGCCGGCGGGCGTCAGCTTGCCGATTTATATGGATAATCACGCCACCAGCCCGCTGGATCCCCGGGTGCTGGAGGCGATGATGCCCTACTTCACCAGCAAGTTCGGCAACGCCGCCAGCCGCAACCACTCCTTTGGTTGGGAGGCGGAACAGGCCGTGGAGACAGCTCGCGAGCAGATCGCGAAGCTCATTGGCGCCACCGCCAAGGAGATCATCTTCACCTCCGGCGCCACCGAGAGCAACAACCTGGCCATCAAGGGCATTGCGGAGATGTACCGCGAACGCGGTAACCACATCATTACCCAGGTGACCGAGCACAAGGCGGTGCTGGACACCTGCAAGCGCCTCGAGAAGTACGGCTACCGCGTGACCTATCTGCCGGTGAAGGCAGACGGCCTGATCGATCTCGAAGACCTGAAGCGCGCCATGGACGACAAGACCATCCTGGTGTCGATCATGGCGGCCAACAACGAGATCGGCGTACTGCAGCCCATCCGCGAAATCGGCAAGCTCTGTCATGAGAAGGGCGTCATCTTTCATACGGATGCGGTGCAGGCGGTGGGCAAGATTCCCGTCAACGTGATGGCCGACAACATCGACGTGCTGTCGCTCTCCGGACACAAGATCTACGGACCCAAGGGCGTGGGCGCGTTGTACGTTCGCCGGCGCAATCCGCGCGTGCAAATCGCGGCGCAGATCGACGGTGGCGGCCACGAGCGCGGCATGCGTTCCGGCACGCTCAATGTCCCAGGGATCGTCGGCCTCGGCAAGGCGTGCGAGATTGCCTACCAGGAGATGGATTCTGAAGCTGCCTATCTGCGCGGGTTGCGCGACCGGCTGAGGGAGAAGCTCGAGTCGGCGCTTGACTACGTCCAGGTGAATGGCTCGTGGGAGCACCGTCTGCCGGGCAACCTGAACATGAGCTTTGTGTATGTCGAAGGCGAGTCGCTGCTGATGGGCATCAACGACGTGGCGGTTTCCAGCGGTTCGGCCTGCACATCGGCCACTCTGGAACCTTCTTATGTACTGAAGGCCCTCGGGTTGGGCGACGATGTGGCGCACAGTTCCATTCGCTTCGGGCTGGGACGCTTTAACACCCAGGCGGAAGTGGATTATGTGGCCGCCAAGGTCATCGACATTGTGAAAAAGCTGCGCGAGCTTTCGCCGCTGTACGAAATGGTGAAAGAAGGCATTGATTTAACCAAGATTCAGTGGGCGGCCCACTAAGCCCGTCAGTTGTACTGGATTGTGGGTGCCCCATTCTTCGCGGTTTTGGCGAAGGGTGGGAAGCGGAAATTGAGTAAAGCATCGGCGGGCACGCCTGCCGAATCAAAACAAGAAATGCGGCTTCCCCCGCGAGGAGATTGAACCATGGCATACAGCGATAGGGTAATTGACCACTACAACAATCCGCGCAACGTAGGCACGCTGGACAAGGCTTCGACCGAAGTGGGCACGGGCCTGGTGGGTGCGCCGGAGTGCGGCGACGTGATGCGGCTGCAGATCCGCGTAAACCCCGAGACGCAGGTGATTGAAGAGGCCAAGTTCAAGACCTTCGGCTGCGGCTCGGCGATCGCCAGCTCTTCGCTGGCCACGGAGTGGATCAAGGGCCGCACGGTGGAAGACGCCCTCGGCATCAAGAACACTGACATTGTGAAGGAACTGTCGCTGCCGCCAGTGAAGATTCACTGCTCGGTGCTGGCCGAAGATGCCATTCGGGCGGCAATTGGCGACTGGAAAAAGAAGAACAGCGTTGCAGAAACCGCGCCGGCAGCGGTTCACACAGCGCAGTAAGTTGTTTGGCTTTGAAAGGGCGCGGCTTTAGCCACCGAGGGAATGCAAGAAGCTAAAAAGAATTCCCTCAGGAGCTAAAGTCTCGCTATCCTTTCGCATGGGTACGGCGCAGCTAAAGCCGCGCCCTCTCAAGGCAGAAGGTTTGGGAAGGGCAAGTCGTTTATGTCGAACATGGTAACAATTGGAAGTCAGCCCTCGCAGGCGCAGTTTGCTCAGATAGGCTCCGCGCCGGAAGCGAATGCGGCGCAACCGCAGACAGCCGCTCCGCAGGGCCAAGGCCTGCAGGTAACCGAACGCGCCATCAAGCGCATTCGCGTCGCCATGGCCAAGGAAGGCGTTTCGCCGCAAGAGGGCGGACTGCGTTTAGGCGTGATGGGCGGCGGCTGCTCCGGGCTTTCTTATTCCATCAAGTTCGACACGCGGCCCCGCGAGCGCGACCGCATCTATGACTTTGACGGCGTGCGTGTGTTCGTCGACCCCAAGTCGTTCCTCTATCTGCACGGCATGACGCTCGACTACGAGGAAACGCTGATGCGGCAGGGATTCAACTTCATCAATCCGAACTCCACGCGCTCCTGCGGCTGCGGTTCGTCCTTCTCGTAGTAGCGATCGGTGCAAGTAAGGTTTGAGATATGTTGAAGGTCATCGATTCCGCAGTTCCCATTGCATGCTGGTCCTGTTCAGTTGCCCACAATGACGCCACGCTGTTCTGTCCTCATTGCAGCAAGATTCAGCCTCCCACAGGAGGCGATTATTTCTCTGTCTTTGGAATAGAGCCGCGGCTCGATCTGGACCTCAACGCGCTGGAAAGTGAATTCCACCGCCTGAGCCGCAAGCTGCACCCAGACCGCTTTGCCCGCGCGGGCGAGAACGAAAAGCAGTGGAGCCTGGCCGACACGGCCCTGCTCAACGACGCCTATCGCACCCTCAAAGATCCCATCACCCGCACCGAATACCTTCTGAAACTGCGTGGAGCCGAAATCGCCGAGCTGCACGCGGGCAAAGATCGCAAGGGGCAAGACGATCCGTCGCGCGTGCCGGCCGACCTGCTTGAAGAAGTCTTCGACCTGAACATGCAGCTTGAAGAGATGCGCATGGCGCGTCAGGCGGAAGAGACCGATGTGGTGCTCGAAGCCAGCCTCACTGAGGCAAAGAAGAAATTTGACGGCCTGCTAAACGCAGTGAACAAGGACCTTCGCGCGCAATGGAAAGTGTGGGATGAAGGCGACGCGACCGCGCGCCAGGCCGCGCAATCGACCATGGTGAAACTGCTCGATCGGCGGCGCTACCTCAGCAACCTGGTCCGCGACGTAACAGAAACTCTGGGAGCTTAAAAGACAAGCATGGCGGAAGGACGCGTAGTTGGCATTGACCTGGGAACCACCAATTCCCTGGTCGCTTATATGGAGGGCGACAAGCCCGTGGTCATTCCCGGCGTGGACGGCTCCAACCTGGTGCCGTCCGTGGTGGCGCTCGATCCCATTCCCGCGGAGGGTGGCAGGCCCACGGTCACCGTGGGCAACAGCGCGCGCAAGTCGCTGATTGAGACACCGGAACGCGTCATCTATTCCGTGAAACGGCTGATGGGCCGCGACCTCTCTGAAGTGCAGAGTGAGTTGAAGCTCTTTCCCTTCCGCCTGGCGGACGACGTGGAGGCGGGCGAAGTTCCGCGCATCCAACTCGGCGAGCTTCGATTCACAGCGCCGGAGATTTCGGCGTACATTTTGCGCCAGCTCAAGCGCAACGCCGAGCGATTCTTCGGTGCGCCAGTCACGCAGGCCGTCATCACCGTGCCCGCCTACTTCAACGATGCGCAGCGCCAGGCCACCAAGGACGCGGGGCGCATGGCCGGTCTTGAGGTGCTGCGGCTGGTGAACGAACCCACCGCGGCCGCGCTGGCTTACGGACTGGATCGCGCCAACGTGGGCACCATTGCTGTCTACGACCTCGGCGGCGGCACCTTCGACATTTCCATTCTCAAATTGCGCGACGGGATCTTCGAAGTGCAGTCGACCAATGGCGACACGCACCTGGGCGGCGACGACATCGACAACCTGCTGCTGGCGATCGCGCTCGATGAAATCCATGCCGAGCATGGTGTCGATCTCCGCGCCCATCCCAGCGCCGTGCAGGCCGTACGCAAGTCCGCGATTGAAGCCAAGATCAGGCTCTCCACCGAGGCAGCCGCGCACTTCGATATCGAGTTGCCCAACGGCGATCGCTATCAGCGCGAAATTCCGCGCGAAGTCTTCGAGCAGTTGATTGAGCCCGTGCTTGATCGCACCGTTGGCCCCTGCAAACAGGCCCTTACCGATGCGGGCCTCACACCCGAGCAAATCGATGCAGTGGTGCTGGTGGGCGGATCCACGCGCATTCCCGCCGTGAGCCAGTTGGTGGACGATCTCTTCCACCTTGCGGCGCGCGGCAAAAAGCCGTACATCGAACTCAATCCCGATGAAGTGGTGGCGCTGGGCGCGGCAGTGCAGGCAGACATTCTGGCAGGAGCCTCAAAGACCACGGATGAGATGCTGCTGCTCGACGTGACTCCGCTGTCTCTCGGCATTGAGGCGCTGGGCGGCACCGTGGCGCGCATCATTCAGCGCAACTCCACCATTCCCGCATCGGCCACGGAGCACTTCACCACCGGCGTCGACGGGCAAACCAACGTGGCCATTCACGTGGTCCAGGGCGAACGCGAACTGGCTGCCGACTGCCGTTCGCTAGCGCGCTTTGACCTGAAAGGCATTCCGCCGATGTCTGCGGGACTGCCCCGCATCGAGGTGAAGTTTCTCATCGACGCCGACGGCATTTTGCAGGTCTCCGCGCGCGAACAGCGCTCGGGACAGGCCGCGAAGATCGAAGTGAAGCCCACTTATGGACTGACCGACGAGCAGGTCGAGAGCATGATTCTCGACTCCTTCGACCACGCCGAGGAAGATTTTGCCAAGCGCCTCCTGATTGAGGCGCGCAATGAAGCAGAGACGATTTTGTCCGCTGTGGAACGCGCTCCGGAGAGCCCGGCATGGGCTCAGTTGACCGGCGAGGAACAGGCGGCGATCTCGGCGGCACGCGACCGGCTGGCCTCGGTAAAGCTGGGCGAGGATGCGCCTGCCATACGCAACGCGACGCTGGCGCTCGACCAGGCCACGCGGCGCTTCGCGGAACTGATGATGGAAGCGGCCGTGACCACCGCCATTCGCGGCAAGACCATGGACGCAGCCGACGAGGACCTGGGCGACGAACTGACAGCACCCCATCCCATGGCGCCGGCGGAGTTCAAGTAATACCGGCGCTAGCGGAGTTAATAATTCACCGGCCCGGCGGAGCTGAAGGGTACGGGCTTCAGCCCGTACATACATGAACGCAACACGAGCGGGCTTTAGCCCCTCAGGGAATGCAAAATGACATTTCCCTCCAGAGATAACGAGGCAATCGCCATGAGTGAAGAAAAGCAGACCAACATCCCCCCCGAGAAGCTCGTGCGCGTCACCTTTCTTCCCGAGGGCAAGACGGTGGAGTTCGAATACGGCACCATGCCCTATGAGCATCACGGCAAGCCGATGTCGTTTCTCGACGTGGCAGAGAACAACAACATCTTTCTCGACCATGCTTGTGGCGGCGTATGCGCCTGCACCACCTGCCACCTGTGGATCAAAGACCAGGACGGCATCAGCCCGGCGGACGACGACGAGTTGGACCGTATGGATATGGCAGCCGATCAGCAGTTGAACTCGCGCCTGGGCTGCCAGGCCGTGATCACGCGCCCCGGCGATTACGTGGTCGAGATTCCCAAGTGGAACCGCAACTACACCTCTGAGGGCAAGCCTCTCGCCCTCGCAGAAGGAAAGTAGAGAACTCAAAGCCGGGTGCCCCACGTCTCGATTTTGAGACGTGGGATCTCACAAACCCCAATCCAGCCCGCAAGAACGAGGAGAGCCATGCCGCGCGAAATTCACTGGACTGACGTCGAAGAAATCGGCATTCAATTGCAGGAGAAGTTCCCGGACATCGATCCCCTGACGGTTCGGTTCACTGACCTGCTTCGTTACGTAACAGAACTCGAGGGCTTCGCCGGCGACCCTGCGAAATCAAATGAGCCGCGGCTTGAGGCCATCCAGATGGCATGGCACGAGGAATTCGAGGACGCGAAGGGGTAGAGCATTTTCACTGTCACTACAATCTGGGTGCCCCATCCTTCGCGATTTGCGAAGGGTGGGATGCGAGCATCAAAATGCGTCGCGTTCTCCCCACTGGCTCCAGCCGAAGCTGGCTTCGAAGTGGTTGATTTGCTGCTCCCGTCCGGGTACCAGGTAGACGCTGATCACATCGAATCGCACCGGGGGCATTGTCTTCTGCGGTAGCTGGCGCACGTAGTGACGAGCCAGCCTGCGCAGAACATTCCGCTTGTGCTCATCGATTGCGGACTCAGCGGGCGTCATGTCATGGGCGGTGCGCGTCTTCACTTCGATAAAGCAGAGCATGGGCCCTTGCCACGCGATCAGGTCGATGTCACCGGGCCGGTCGCCGGACGACCAGCGTCGCGCCACCACGGTATACCCCTTGCGCCGAAGATAAAAGAAGGCCGCGTCCTCTCCGTCAGTGCCCGTAATGAGATGAGCTGGGCGCTGGTCCACGTGACCGCGACGGCGAGCCATTCGGTCGAGCCCCCGCAGGGTACACTCCAGCCACGCAAGCCGCATCTGCGCCATCCACTCCATGGCAAACCATTGTCGACCCCGGCCGGCGAATCCCGCAAATAGCAAAGCCGCGCCTTCTGCCGAAATGCCGGCGAAGCAGGCGCGGCTTTACCGCTCTTGGGCTCTCTCAGGCCGTGGCGGCTGCGAGTTCGCTGGAGTGTTCGTACTCTTTCTCCACCTGCGTCAATACATCTTCAAGGATGTCGAGAGCCACCGTGGCCTCTTCTTCCTTGAGAATAAGCGGAGGACAGAGCCGCAGTGTGGTCTCGCCGCAGCCCAGCACCATGAGCCCGCGCTCAAAGGCCAATGTCTCAACGCGATTTCGCAGCGCAGTCGCAGGTTCGCGTGTGGCTTTGTCCTTCACCAGCTCGACGCCGATCATCAACCCGCGACCGCGCACGTCGCCCACCAGCGGATGAGTCTGCTTCCATCCCTGCAGGCGCTCCAGCATCTTGCCGCCTACCAACGCGGCGTTGGCAATGCCTTCGCGCTCCAGAATGTCCATCGTCGCCAGCGCGGCGGCGATCGATACAGGATTACCGCCGAAGGTGGAAGCATGCGATCCGGGCACCCAGTCCATGATTTCAGCGCGGCTCATGCAGACGCCCAGCGGCATGCCGCTGGCAATGCCCTTGGCCATGCAGACGATATCGGGCTGCACGCCGGAGTGCTCGATGGCCCACCACTTGCCCGTGCGGCCCGCGCCCGACTGCACCTCATCGGCAACCAGCAGAATGCCGTGCCGGTCGCAGATGGCGCGCAGTTCATGCAGGAAGTTGTCCGGCGCCACGACGTAGCCGCCCTCGCCCTGGATTGGCTCAACGAAGATGGCCGCGACCTCTTCAGGCGCGAGGATGGTCTTGAACAGCTTCTCTTCGATGTACCGCGCGCAGCCCATGCTGAAGGCTTCTTCATCCTGCGGGCCGCCGGTACAACCGCGATAAGCATAGGGGTAGCGAATGTGGGTGACGCCGGGAACGAGCGGAGAGAAGCGGCGCTTCTGCTGGGGCTTCGACCCGGTCAGCGACAGCGCGCCCATGGTGCGGCCGTGAAACGCGCCAAAGAACGAAATCACCTGCTGCCGCCCGGTGTGATACCGCGCCAGCTTCAGGGCGCATTCAACGGCCTCGGCACCGGAGTTGCCATAGAAGAAGCGGTGCGGCCCGGGCATGGGAGCCACCGCCGAAAGCCGGTCCGCCAGGTCGGTGAGCGGCTCGTTATAAAAGTCCGTGCCGGAGATGTGGATCAGTTCGGCCGCCTGCTTTTGAATGGCCGCAACCACTTCAGGATGGCAATGGCCGGTGGAGACCACGGCGATGCCTGCGGCGAAGTCGATAAACTCGTTGCCATCCACATCTTCAACCCGAATGCCTCGGCCGCGCTTGGCCACGAGCGGATAGGAGCGCGTGTAACTGGGCGAGATCAGCCGATCGTCGGCCTCGACAGCCGCGCGAGCCTTGGGCCCGGGCAACGGGCCTATCAGCTTCGGTCCAAATTGTGCGTGCATTTCCTGCTTGGTCATGTAGTGTCTCCTCGGCGAGTGCGGTTGTGCGGCTGCGGCTCGGTTGCTGCTGGGCTGCTCCTGCCCGTTGGCGGATGGAGCGCGGCCACGAATCCCGGCTGATTGGGGATCATTCCAACGTGCGCGGACCCGGATGGGTCCAAAAGACAGGCGAGGATCTTCGGCGGGCCAGTACTAATCGCCGCCGAAGAGGCTAGGTCGTGTGCGGATGGGCAGCACACGCAGGTGGCGCCGCGGGCACATGAAGCGGTCGCGCGCTCGCGACCAGCGCCTGGAGGCCGGCATCAGCGGCGTTCCGTTGGAAGCGTGCTTTTGCATAGAGACCCGCTGGCGAGAGCATAGCACGCCCCAATGCGACATTTCCACGGTTTTTAAAACCGGCGAATGGCGGGTCGCCTACCCTTCATTTGTTTTCATGCCCCCAACCACAGATCCGGGTTTCCCACCCTTCGCGCATTTTGCGAAGGGTGGGAATCCACGAACCTCGACCACCAATCTGGAGAAAGAACTCCTGACCTGACAAAACCCCCGCAAGAACCGGGAGGTGCCACACCGGCCCTCCGTCTACGATGGAATGAAACGATGACAAGCCCCAAAGTCCGAACTTCCGCGACCTCAAAGCCGGCAACCACAGCCACCATCGTGCTGGCGTTTGCCAGCGTCTATTTTTTCTGGGGCTCCACGTATACCGCCATTCGCATTGGGGCGGCGCAGATGCCGGCGCTGTTGCTGGCCGGGACGCGCTTCACTGTGGCGGGAGCCATTCTGCTAGCTTGGTGCCGCTGGCGCGGGTACAAGCTGGTGTGGCCGCGGAAAACAATGCTGGTCCTCGCGCTCATCGGACTCCTGCTGCTGGGCGGCGGCAATGTGGGCCTGGTCTACGCGGAAGAGACTGTTCCCAGCGGGCTGGCCTCGCTGGTTCTGGCGGTCATTCCGCTGTACGTGGCGCTGATCGAAATATTTCTGCCGGGCGGTGAGCCGTTGCCGCGCCGCGGCTGGTTGGGCATGGCGTTGGGATTTGCGGGACTGGCGGCACTGGTGTGGCCGTCCATCAGCTCGGGCATTGCCGGCGACCACGCGCGCCTGCTCGCCCTGGGCGTCCTGCTGGCCGGGGCACTGTCGTGGACAATCGGAAGCCTGCTCTCGCGGCGCTCGCGATTACCGGTGAACAGCTTTGTGGCGGCGGCCTGGCAGATGCTGGCGGCCGGGGCATCCAGCACGGTGATCGGCACGGCACTGGGCCAGTGGCCGCAATTCCACTTCAACGGCGCATCGGCTGGTTCGCTGGCCTACCTCATCACCGGCGGATCGCTGCTGGGCTACACCGGCTTCATCTATCTCATTGAGCACGTGCCCGTGGCCAAAGTCTCGTCGTATGCGTATGTCAACCCGGTCGTGGCAGTTCTGCTGGGAATCTTCTTCCTGCATGAACGGCCTGCGCCGGCAGAGTTTGCCGGCATGGCCGGCATTCTACTCGCCGTTTTCCTGCTGACCACATCGCGGGTCAAGACGAGAGGGCCCGAACGGCCCGTGGAAGAATTGGAGCAGGTACCCGCGGAGTGAGGCCCGATGCTAGGACTGTTTCCTGTCGAACGCGGTAGCAGGCACCAGCGCGATCGGCGCCTCCCCATCCAGCGTGACAGCACCGTGCTCGAATGTGCGCAGCGCAGTATCGTCGGCCGCCATCGTCATCCAGCACACCGCGGCCTTCTTCAGCAGGCTGCATGCAATCTCGACCGTGTAGGGAAGCTCGGGGTGTCCCTTCGGCGCGCCCTTCGCTCGTTCAATCCACATGCTGTGGCCGCCCAGCGAATAGGCGCCATAAACCGGATCGCCGATATCAAAGCTCTGTTTCAGGCCTTCGGACGCACCCGCGGCAAACCCGGGCAGGTCGCTCTCGGCCATTTCCTTGCCAAAGCATGAGAAGGGAAGAGCCACCTCGACCATCACCGAGGGGGGTGCTCCGTGCCGGGCGGTGAGGTCAAGCTCGACGCACGCCAGCCCCTTCTTCTCTTCTTCGCTGGTGGTGTTCTGGTCAGCCTGCTGCTTGGCCGTCGAGAGCGTCGCCTGGTTGTCGACCACCTCCCAATCCGAGGGAACGCTATAGCTAAAGCCCAGCGCGCTGCTGTGGACCTGGGTAGCCGCTGCGGCCGGAGCCGGCGCAGGCGTAGGCGCGGGCTTTTGGGCCACCAGCGGGCCACCGCAAAGAACAAGGATCGGGATAAGAAAGCAAGGTTTCATGGCGCGGCCAGTCTATCACCGCCACGCTTTGGGCAGCGATGACAACGGCAACGCCCCTGCGGCGTCTACTTGAGCAAGATCACTGAAGCCGCCGACAAGATGCCGCCAAGCGCGAAGACCATGCCGAGGTACCAGTAGGTGCGCCTCTTGGTAAGCAGAGTGACGGAAGTGATCACGAGCCCGATTTCAAGCATCGCCTCGCCCAGGTCAAAACGGTCGGCACGCGCCTCCGCGTACTCGACCTTCTTTTCGAGACCCTCCGCCTTCTCCTGCTCTTCCTTCAGGTCCTCATTCCACTTGGCCTGGTGGTCGGTGTAGGCCTTGGCGATCTTCTGCGCGGCGCCCTTGTCGGAGATGGTAACCACGCTGAGCAGATCGGCTGCCAGGGCCGTGTCATTGGAGCGGATCTTCTTTGCCTGGTAAAAATTCCACTGGTCGGTGGCCTTGTTCTGGTCAAGCACCGCTTCGGTGTGAGTGCGGTGGCCCAGAACGGTGGTCACGGCCACCAGCACGGCCAGTACGCTCATGGTGAAGGCGACGGGGCGCATCGACGACTCGTGCGCGCCGTCCTCGGCGTGCTCCTGCAGTTCCTGTGCTTCGTTGGCTTCCATAGGATGTGCAAGTCCTTGGCTAGACGTTCGGGTTAGATTCTTGTGGGGATTAGATGTCTTCGGGCGTCAACCCAGTATGCTTCGCAATCTTGGCGAGCATTTTAGGCCCAATCTCATCATTGTCGTGAAACGCCCATGTGTATTCGTACGGGAAGTCTGGGTGTTCAAGCTGTTTGTGAGACCCGCTCTTGCTTGTGCGGAGCTTCTCGCGCCAACCAATCCGAATTCAGAGCCCGCAAGACCTTTTTGGCGCTCGAAGAAGGAAATTTGGCCATTGAGAGAACATCTCGTCGTTCGGGTGTTGATGTCGATTCAAAAAAAGGGATTTAAGCGGCAGCGAATCGAACCTGCCCGAGTACTGACTGCTCACTCTCGATTCGGTCGGCAATCACCCGCAGCGCCAACGCCTCCACTTTGGATTGAGCCTCATGCCGCGTTGACCCATAGGCGAGCACGCCGGGAAGACTCTCAATCTCAGCGATCCAGCGGCCGTCTTCCTCCTGATCGAAAACGATCTCGAATTCCATGGGAAACACCTCCGTTTCGAGCCAGTTCTATCAGTTTACGCGAGCCACTGCTACTTCCGCTTCCACCGCACGCCGTCCTTTGAATCCTCAATCAGAATGCCCTTCTCCGCCAGGTCATTGCGAATCTGGTCGGCGCGGGCAAAGTTGCGCTGCTTCTTGGCCACCGTGCGCTCGGCCACCAGCGCGTCGATCGCTTCATCGGTGAGCGATTGGCGAGCCAGCAGCTCCGGGGCCACATCTCCCTGCTTTCCTTCCTGTTCCGCCCAGGCAAGCGCGCGGCGGGTGGGCTCGGCATCGTGATCGGCGATCACGTCGAACACCGCGTCAAATCTGGCCAGCACTGCTAGCACCGCCGTCCGGTCGTCAGCCAGAAACCGTCCCTGGTCGATGGCCGTGTTCGAGGTGCGGATCAGGTCGAAGATCGGCGCCCGCGCCTCGGCCGTGTTCAGATCGTTTGCCAGAGCTGCCATGTAGGCCGTATCGGCTTCGCGAGCGGCAAGTATCAAATCCAGATTGCCACCCTCGGCAAAGTGGCCCTTCGTCACTCGCTGGTGAAACGTGCGCAGCCGCTCGATGGCGTTGGTCGCCTCGGTCAGCCCGTCAAAGGTGAAGTTAAGCTGGTGCCGGTAGGGCACCGAAACCAGCGCCAGCCGGATGGCGGAGGCCTTGTACCCCTTCAGCAGCAGGTCGCGGAGCGTGAAAAAATTGCCCTCGCTCTTTGACATCTTGCGCCCGTCCACCAGCAGAAATCGCACATGCATCCAGTGGTGCGCGAAGGGCTTGTGGGTCACGCTCTCGCTCTGCGCAATCTCGTTTTCGTGGTGCGGAAACATCAGGTCTTCGCCGCCCGCGTGCAGATCGAAGCTCTCGCCCAGGTACTCCATCGCCATTGCCGAGCACTCGATGTGCCAGCCGGGGCGTCCGCGGCCAATCGCAGTGTCCCATGCCGTCTCGCCGGGCTTGGCAGCCTTCCACAGCGCAAAGTCGCGGGCCGAATCCTTCTCGTACTCGTCCACATCCACGCGCGCGCCGTTTTCCATGCCGGACAAGTCTTTCTTACTCAGCTTGCCGTACTCCGGAAACGACGCCAGCCGGAAGTACCACGAGCCGTCTTCGGTCTGGTAGGCCGCGCCGGCAGCAGCCAGCTTCTGGATCAGCTCCACCATGCGGTCGATGTGCTCGGTGGCGCGCGCGATCTCCTCGGGGCGCTCCACGCGCAGGGCGTCAAGATCCTCAAAGAACGCGTCAACGTACTTCGGCGTGTACTCGCCAATCGGCACTCCCGCCGCCGCGGCGTTGCGGATGATCTTGTCGTCCACGTCGGTGATGTTCATGACGTGGCGAACTTTGATCCCGGTCAGCTTCAGAAAGCGGCGAAGGACATCAACTTGCAGAAAGGTGCGAAAGTTTCCGATGTGGCCGTAGTCGTAGACCGTGGGCCCGCACGCGTACATCCGCAGCGCCTTGCCGTCGGCGGGGACGAGTTCATCCATCTGTCCCGAGAGGGTATTAAAAAGGCGAAGGGTCATCGGTCGTACAGCTTGCTCATGGAGAGATTTGGCGCCGTTGCTGGCTTTTCCGATTGTAGCAGCGGGGGTTAGCGCCGGGCGGCGCGACACGTGGCCAAAACGCGGCTTGCCGTAACGGCGGCCGCCCTCCGATAATGAGGTCGAAGCCTGCCAGCTCGCGACGGTTCCCACACCACAGCTCCAGGCGGAGGATGGACATGAAGAGTGTCCAGACCCATCCAATCCGTGCTCATCCTGTCTGGAAACGCCTGGCCACCCCCCAGGCAGATGAGGCTCCCGGCGACGACCATCGGAAGCTCACAGCGGAGAGACTCCAGTCTCAGCGCAAGGCGTACGCCGACAGGATCATGGCGCTGGCGGGCGTCGCTCCCAGCCCCGGTCCGGCAAGCCAGATTGCCGCCGCATTTGCGTCGATTCCAAGAGAGAACTTCGTGGGGCCGCCCCCCTGGACGGTCTTTCCTTCCGGGGGTTCCATTGCCACCACCTCAGACGACCCCGCAGTTCTGTACCAGGACGCGGTTGTCTCGCTGGGCTCAGCCCTGGGCCTTAACAATGGACAGCCCAGCCTGCACGCACACTGCCTCGCGGAGTTGGCGCCGAGCACCGGTGAAAGCGTGATCCACGTAGGCGCGGGCACCGGCTACTACACCACGATGCTGGCGAAGTTGGTGGGCGAGTCAGGCCGTGTGGCCGCCTACGAAACCGAGTCGGATTTGGCTCAACGAGCCCGGCACAACCTCGTTGATTTTCCCCAGGTTGCGGTGCACTGCCGCTCGGGTGCCGAAGCACCGTTGCCGCCTTGCGATGTGTTGTATGTCAGTGCCAGCTCACCAGAACCATTGGCGGTTTGGCTCGATGCCCTGCTCGATCACGGCCGGCTGCTGTTTCCTCTCGCGCCCATCGACGAAACCGGATCGATGCTGCTGGTGACAAAACAGAGCAACGCGACCTTTGCCGCCCGGTTTCTCATGTCGGTGCAGTTCGTTCCCTGCGCTGGAACCCAAAACGCAGAGGCGGACCGGGCGTTGACGGCGGCTTTTCGACACAGGAATTGGCACAAGGTGCGGAGTCTGCGCCGCGATGACCACCCTGACGGCAGTTGCTGGTGCGCGGGTCACGGCTGGTGGCTCTCGACCGAACCGTAGGGGCGCGACAATCCGGCCGCAGAGGAAGCCGGCACAGCGGCGAGTAGGATCTTACGTTCCCAGCGCCAGCGCCGGATCGGCCGAGAGTGCGCTGTCTGCGAATTCGCCGGCCTGAAACCTCGGCCACGCAGCGGCCGCGATCATAGCTGCGTTGTCCGTCGACAGAGCCGGCGTGGGAAAGGCCACGCGCACGCCGCGGCGGGCGGCTTCGGCCGTAAAGCGCGTACGAAGTTCGCGGTTGGCGGCCACTCCGCCGGTGACAAGGATGCGGCGGGCGCTCAGGGATTCGGCGGCAGCGAAGGTCTTCTTCATCAAATCGCCCACCACCGCGTGCTGGAAGCTGGCGATCAGGTCGAGGGTCAGCTGCGGGCACAGGGCCAGGGCTTCCTCTTTGGTTTGAGGCGGGCGAGCAAGAGCCAACATCGGGGCCACGCGCGCCTTGGCCTCTTCCCGCAGGCCGTGCAGCTCCACATAGCGCAGAACAGCCGTTTTGATCCCCGAAAAAGAGAAGAGGAAATGCGGGTCGAGGTTGGCGATAGGGGCGGTTTTGGCTGCCTTGGTGCGGGGAGCCTTCCCCGCCAGGTGAAGCTTGGTCTTGATCTGAGAGAAGGCGAAAGGCACAGCGAGCGGATCGCCGAAGCGCGCGAGAGCATCGATCCACGGACCGCCCGGATAGCCGAGGCCAAGCAGCTTCGCCACCTTGTCATAGGCTTCGCCGGCCGCGTCGTCGAGCGTGCGGCCGATGAGGGTGTAGTGCCACGTGCCGCGAGTGGGCCGCGCAAGATACAGGTGCGTATGCCCACCGGAGACGACCAACGCCAATGCCGCTTCCTCAGTCTCTGTCCCCGAACCCGTACTCCCCAACCCAAAAACTCTGTCATCCTGAGCGAGCGAAGCGAGTCGAAGGATCTGCGTTTCGAGTACCGCCGCCACACCCTTCGCGCCCTCCCGCTCCTGCAGCAGCACCGCATGAATATGCCCTTCGAGGTGGTTCACGGCGATCAGCGGCAGCCCCTGCGCAAACGCCAGCGCCTTGGCATAGGTGATGCCCACCAGAAGCGCGCCTGCAAGTCCCGGCCCGGCGGTAACGGCAATCGCATCAAGATCGGCGAGCGTGATGTGCGCCTCTGCGAGAGCAGCGCGAACCACGGGCACGATGGCGCGGAGATGTTCGCGGCTCGCTAGCTCGGGAACCACTCCGCCATAGCGGGCATGCGTCGCAATCTGTGAGGCCACAACCGACGACAGCGTGCGGGCGCCGCGCTCCACCACGGAGGCCGCCGTCTCGTCGCACGAGCTTTCGATGCCGAGAATCAGACCACGGGACATACCCTCAGTTTACCGGTCACGCGCACCCGATCCCGCCGCGGAGTTACTCTCAAGCAGAGCGATGTTGCCGGCAACGCGCCAATTCGAAGCGGCTTTGAACATCGTGGCAGAGCTGCGCGCTGCGGGATTCGAGGCTTATCTGGCCGGCGGATGCGTCCGCGACCTGCTGCTGGGGCGCGAGCCGGTGGACTACGACGTCGCGACCTCGGCAACCCCCGATGTGGTGCTGAAGATGTTCCCGCGCACCTTCGCCGTGGGGGCGCACTTCGGCGTCGTGCTCGTCGCCTCCGAGCCGGAACAACCCGGCTGCGCGGAGGAATCACAGGACTCAAGATGCGTGACCGAGGTGGCAACGTTCCGGTCCGATGGGGCGTATTCCGACGGCCGTCATCCCGATGCGGTACGGTATACCACCAGCGCCCAGGAGGACGTTCAGCGCCGTGATTTCACCATGAACGGGCTACTGCTTGACCCGGTGAAGCTTGAGTCGGCACATGAGATGCCCTCGACGCCGGAAAGTCTCCGCACTGCGGTACTCGATTATGTCGGCGGGCTGGCGGATCTCGACGCTGGCGTCATTCGCGCCATCGGCGAACCCCGCCGCCGCTTCGAAGAGGACCAGTTGCGCTTGCTGCGCGCCGTCCGGTTTGCGGCGCGGTTTGGCTTCAAGCTGGAGGCGGCCACCTCTGCGGCCATGCGCTCACTGGCTTCGCGCATCCACGCCGTAAGCCGGGAACGCGTACGCGATGAGCTGACCAAGATGCTGACCGAGGGGCACGCGCGACGGGCGTTTGAGCTGCTCGAAGAGACCGATCTGCTGGTCCAGGTACTGCCTGAAATCTCGCGCATGAAGGGCGTCGCGCAACCTCCGCAATATCATCCCGAAGGCGACGTCTTGACCCACACGCTGATGCTGCTGGAGCAGTTGGAGGCGGGCTGCCCGGTGACCCTGGCCTGGGGCGCACTGCTGCACGATGTGGGCAAGCCTCCGACCTTCCGCGTGGCTCCGGACAGGATTCGCTTCGACGGCCATGTGGAGGTGGGCGTGGCCATGGGCGCCGAGATTTGCCGGCGCTTCCGCTTCTCCAACGACGACACGCGGCAGATTCTGGCCCTGATTGAAAACCACATGCGCTTCGCCGACGCCCCGCGGATGAAGGCTTCCACGCTGAAGCGCTTCTTCCGCCTCGACGGCTTCGCGGAGCACCTGGCGCTGCACCGCATGGACTGCATGGCGGCGCACGCCAACCTCGACATCTGGAACTTCGTGCGCGAGCGCTACGCGGCCATGCCGGAGGAGGCCGTGCGCCCCCAGCCCCTCATCACGGGCCGGGAGCTGATTGCGGCGGGCTACGCGCCGGGGCCGCGGTTCAAGGAGATTCTGCGCGCGGTTGAAGACGCCCAGTTGGAGGGCGCAATTGCAACCGAGGAGGAGGCGCAGGAACTGGTGCGGGAGCTGTTTGGAGCCTGATCGTCGAGTCTGAATTCTGATCGTTGGGTGTGGGTTTTTGATCGGCGGTTTAACTCCCGCGAAGTCAGGTCCATGAGGGGTAGCGTCAAACCCTCCCAGAGACGGCTGGAAGCTGGCGGCTAGCAGTTGGAAGCTCCTCTTTCACCGCCCCGAGCTCCCGAATCCCTTCCCCGCCCGGGCTGAATCTTCCAGGCTTTCCACTTCCTCCACCGCCCCGGTCAGCACCGGTACCGGAATCATCTGGGCAATCTTTTCACCGGCCTTCAACTCCACGGCCGCGTCGCCCAGGTTGGTCATCAGCACCAGGATCTCGCCGCGATAGCCGGCATCGATCACGCCGCCAGTGGTCGCGATACCCCGCGCCGCCATCGACGACCGATCCCGCACCAGCAGTCCCAGCGGAGCGCCCGTCCCAGGGTGCCGTGCCTCGACGGCGATCCCCGTCCGCATCCGCACCGTGGCCCGCGGCGCCAGCGTGCCGCCTTCCAGCGCAAAAAGGTCATAGCCCACGTCTTCGCCCGGATGAGCGACAACCGGCGCCCGGGCGCCCTCTTCCAGCAGTTTTACACGCAGCATGGTTCGATCCTAACGGAGAGGAACCTCGAAAGCCTCCCTGAATCGTGCAATCCAGACCCAAAACAGGGCACTTTGACCCCCAAAAAGGGCCAGAAAACACGCGTTTTGACCAGAATCCGCCGAAAATGTGGACTCTTAAGTACACACGTTCTGCTCCTAATTGGGCGTCTGGGTTGACTGAAAAACAAACATGCCCTCGATCGGATGACCCTGAGCGGCGAACATAGTTCGGCCTGTTGATCCGCCCCCTAAACTGGTCGGCGCCGGAAGGCTTTTCACCCGCCGGCGCCGTCGTGTATTCGGCAAAAGGACCTGTAAGCCGAATTCTGTCGTGTGCGGTCATTCCTCTAGGCGCCGCGTCGCCGCGGACACTCATCAGCGACCTACCCGGAGGTTTCGGCAATTGCTCAAGCCGCCTGGGCGCACCGGGCCGGTGCGCAGCTGGAGCCTGGCTCTATGGCTCCCGCTTCCCTCCCTATTTGGTCTTGCTCCGTGTGGGGTTTACCCTGCC
>PLXP01000103.1 GCA_003151435.1 Acidobacteriaceae bacterium | reverse complement strand
ATCTGTGTGGCGGACACCACTAGGTTCTGCGAGGTGCGGCCCCGACTTCAAACTATCCTCGGTTGTACCGAAGATACCGAGAAAGCAACAAGACCGGCGATTTGAAGAGGGCCGTCCGCGTCTCTTTGAATTTGGAGGAAGTGCGATCGGGGAGAGAGGATTTGAACCTCCGACCCCCTGGTCCCGAACTGACAATGTCTATTAGAATCAACAACTTATGAGTTTCTAGAGTGGTGCCTCAGTCGCATAAGCCATTCTGAGTCTGATAGATAGCTTTCAGTCATTTTCAATTGGGAACCCCAGCGTGGGAACCCTCTGCCGTCACATTGACGACTATTTTCTGGCCGAGAGGATCAACGGATTTTAAGTCTCTCAAGGATACCGTAAGTCTATGATAAATAAGAATAATTGAGCGTGATGTTAGGTTTCCACAAGTGACAGTCCGTCAGTAATTTAGCTTAATTCTCCATAAACAAGCCAAACTGATGTCTGTACCCGAACTTGTACCCAATTTTGTAATTCACGATAGGCCAAAACTCAAGGTCCGTTTCCCTTTACAGCCATTCACAAGAGTTGTAGACTTCCCTGTGCGAGTAAACGCTTTCTCGGGATGCACGGGCAGGCGACCTTGAGGATTCGCTGGAGAGAGGTATCACAGATGAATAGGAAAAAGAGATTTGAGACTTCTGTAAGCCACGCTACAAATCCGGAAAGACTTGAGCCGAACCGTCGAGAATTCCTGGTGGGCGCGGGAGGTGCTGCTGTTCTGGGCGCACTCTCCGGGTCCAGAGCGTTTGCGCAGGCTCCTCAAAGCGCTCTGAACATCGCTAGGGTTGCTATCCCGACCAGCCAGGTGATGACGAGCGAGAACCGAATCTCTTCCCTGAACGACGGGTTTACGCCTGAGAACTCGCTTGACCGGACCCACGCGCTCTATGCGCTATGGGCGGAGCGGTCGACGAGCAGCCGCACAAGCTGGGTGCAGTACGAGTGGAGCGAGTCAGTCAACGTCAACAAAGTCGAGATTTATTGGGCTGTCGATCGCCCACGTGCAGGTGAGTTGCCGGGCAGTTACGTGCGCAAGATTGCTGCGCCTGAGAGCTACAGGATTCTTAGTTGGAATGGAAACGACTTCGCACCGGTCTCTCAGCCCAAGGGTCTTGGCGTCGCCCTAGATACGTTTAACGTGACAACCTTCGAACCCGTGAAGACAAGCAAGCTGCGGATTGAAGTGGTTCCTCAAAAGGATCGGCCGGCGGGGATCCTCGAATGGAAGGTCTATAACTACGGGCCAATTCAATCCATGCCGCCGGTGGTTGATGCCGGCGTGGACCGTTCGGTTGTGAGCGACGGCCGAACCTATCTGTCGGGCAAGGTGACCTGGCTCGAAGATTCCAGCAAGAACAGAACCCGCTGGGTCAAGACCGTTGGACCGGGCGCTGTTGCCTTTGCCGACTCGGCTTCTCCGGTTACCACTGCATCGTTCTCCGAGGCCGGTGACTACGTTCTGGCGCTTGAGGCCTCCGGCAGCAAAGGTCCTGCGCGCGCGATTAGCGTGCATGTGGAGCCGGCGCCTCCTGCCGACCGTCTCAACGTCGTTTACACACGGAAGTATTCGATTGACGGCCAGCTCTGGCGAGAGCGCGCCAAGGCTCTGATCGTGAACTGGATCCCGCATTGCGTCACGATGTGCGAGCGTACGGACATTCCTGTCATGCGCGGCGACGGCGGAATCGACAACTTCATCGAGGCGGCAAAAGCGAACCGTGGCGAACCGCACGCCGGCCACAAGGGATATGTATTTTCCAACGCATGGGTTCACCAGACAGTTGAGTCGATGTGCATTGCTCTCATGGTCGACCCTCAGGGCGATACCGAGATCATCAAGGCACAGGAGCTGATGCGCGCGACCCTTGAGCGCTGGATTCCGATCATCCTTGCAGCCCAGATGCCGGATGGCTACCTGCAAACCGCGTACACATTGGCTGACCGCAAGAATTGGCCAGAGCGCTGGTCGCCTGATCACCGCGGCAATCATGAAGGCTATGTCTCGGGCTACTTTATCGAGTCAGCTATCAATCACTACACGCTTACCGACGGCAAAGATCTTCGCCTTTATGATGCGGCCAAGAAGCTGGCCGACTGCTGGGTTGCCAACATCGGACCTGGAAAAAAGGAATGGTTTGATGGGCACCAGGAGATGGAGCAGGCGCTGGTGCGCTTCGGCCGCTTCGTAAACGACCAGGAGGGGAACCACCGTGGAGACGCTTATATTGCGCTTGCGAAGTTCCTTCTCGATTCGCGCCGGGGCGGCTCGGAGTACGACCAGAGTCACTTGCCCCCTGGCCAGCAGTATGAAGCAGTCGGCCACGCGGTGCGCGCAACCTATTTCTACTCGGGCATGGCTGATATCGCTGCCGAAACCAGGGACCGTGACTACCAAAGCGCGGTTATTTCGCTCTGGGATAGCATGGTCAACAAGAAGTACTACCTGACCGGCGGCATCGGAAGCGGAGAAACTTCAGAGGGCTTCGGTCCGAACTACTCGCTGCCCAACGATGCCTATTGCGAAACCTGCTCGAGCTGCGGACTTGTTTTCTTTCAGTACAAGCTCAACCTCGCCTATCACGACGCCAAGTACGCCGATTTGTACGAGCAGACAATGTACAACGCACTGCTCGGAGGAGTCGCGCTCGACGGGCAAAGCTTTTGCTACACCAATCCGCTCGTCAATACTGACCGCGCCAAGTGGCATGTGTGCCCATGCTGCGTCGGCAACCTTGCCCGCACACTGCTCATGATTCCGACCTGGACTTACGTAAAGAGCAATGACGCGCTCTACGTCAACATGTTTGTCGGCAGCAGGATTCATGTTGGTCAAGTTGCGGGCACCAACGTGGAAGTCGTACAGAAGACCGAGTACCCGTGGAATGGATCCATTGCAATTACCGTGAATCCTGAAGAGGCAAAGACCTTCTCGGTCTACGTGCGCATCCCGGACCGAACCACAAGCAAGCTCTACAAGGATTCGCCTGTGGTCCGAGGCGTGAAGCGGTTTGCCGTCAATGGGCACGAACTGACGCCGGTCATGCGCAAGGGCTACGCCGTGGTCACGCGTGAGTGGAAGCCCGGCGACCGCATCGAACTGGATTTGCCGATGGAGCCGCAGCGCGTGGTTGCGGACAGCCGCATCAAGGCCAATCGCGATCTGGTCGCCATCAAATACGGCCCGCTTGTCTATAGCGTTGAAACTGAAGACAACGTCAATATTGGCCGCAAACTGGCGGATGCGCCACTCCGGACAGAGTGGCGTGCCGACCTGCTCGGCGGCGTGATGGTCATCGTGGGAAAGTGGCAAGACGGAGCTCCGATGCTGGCGATTCCGAATTTCGCGCGAACAAATCGTGTCGGATCTCCACACGACTATCCCGGAGGTGACGAGGTCGAGCAGAAGCCCAGAGCCGAGCCTCCCATCGAGACTAAGGTCTGGATATAAAGAACTCCCCCGGCGCTGCAAGCCGGGGGAATTCGATTTGCGCCGTGCCTGCACTTGAAAGCCAGTGCCTATCTCCAGGGAAAGACGCAAGGAAGTGACCGGCGACAATAGGAAAGTCCGACCGCATTGACTCGCCATTTTTGCTACTGAGCAATGGGTCGTTGCCTCATTAAATGCTACCCAAGGTGCAGACACCTCGGAGGGCGAAAATGAGAAGACAGATCAAACTGACTACACGCCGGGAACTGACTGCGGCAATCAGCCAGCGCTATCAGGCTGCGGATCGAAACGGCAAGAAACTGATCCTGGATGAGTTCGTCGAGTTGACGAAGTATCACCGCAAGCACGCAATCCGACTGTTGACCGCCCACCCACCTTCAGGTGGCTCAACCCAATCGGGGCCGCGTTAGCGACCCCGCTCAAGCCGCTTTGAGCGGCTCACACCGTAAAGCCCCCGGCTTTGCCGGGGGATATTTACTTTGAATCCGTATCGCCCTCAACCAGCTTGTAACGATACTGCTCGCGCTCTTCGTTTGTTGCTGACTGACGGAGTGTGGCAAGTCGCTTCAACAACTCGGGTATCTCCTCTTGCCTGTCGGTCTTACGCAGAGCCTGAATCAAGTGGTATACCGCGGTTTGATCCTTGGGATCAATCTCGATCGCTTTTTTGCACTGTTCCGCAGCTTCCGCATATTGTCCGTTCTCGAGGTAAAGTTTCGCAAGGACACCGCGCGCCGGACCCAATGATGGGCGAAGCCTAACCGCCTGTGTTGCCGAACGCATTGCGGTTTGGAATTCGGTGCTGCCGGGCTCGGGGCCTTGTTGCGCGAGGATATCCGCACGCATGTACAGCAGGATTGGGTCATCAGGCCTTCGTGCCAGCTTTTCTTCCACTCCAGCCAGCGCGTTTGCGAGATCGTTCTGCTGGACCGAAGCAAGGCCCTGCGCAGCGATACTCAGGGATTGGCTTGGGTCAAGCGCGTAAGCTTTGTCGAAGTCTGCCTGAGCCTTTTCGTACTCTGCAATCTGCACGTAAAGCACGCCGCGGGCAAAATAGAGTGGCGCCGCTTTTGGTTGCAGGTCTATTCCTTCATTCACAACGTTGATCCCGACACTAAACGACTGATGCGTGGCTGAGAGTGCGGCAAAATTTACATAAAGGTTTACGTTTTGTGGCTCCATCAGGATTGCCTGGCGCAGAGCTTCCACTGCTTTCTCAGTGTCGTGAGCGTCCTCGTAGGCCTCAGAAGCAAGTTCGAGGCTTGAAGCATCGGGCATATTGCTCAACAACGGATCCAGAGTCGCAATGGCTTGTTCCGGCTGATGAGACATCAGCTGAACAGATGCCAACACCTGACGTTCGCGTTTGTCTTCAGGATTGAGAGCCAGAGACTTCTTGAATACATCCGCTGCTTTATCGGGCTGCCTGAGTTTCACAAGGCAGGTTCCGTACGCATGCAGAGCGGGGACTCGAGACTCAAACAGCGAGGCAGCTTTCTCGAAATGAGCCACCGCTTCGACGCAATTTCCCTGCTGAAAATCAAGTACGGCGAGCATACCGTGGCTGGTCAGATCATTTGGGCGAAGTCGGAGAAGATGCTCGATAAGGGGAATGGCTGCAGCGTCGCCCCGGTCACATTCAATCTGCGCGGCGCCTTGCAGCGCCGGAACGTTGTCTGGAGCGAACTTGAGAGCGCGTCGAAACGAGCCGAGCGCTTCCTTTTTGTTTCCTAGACCGTTGTATGCCACACCCCGCATCGTCCAAAGCTCAGAGTTGGCTGGAACTTTTTGAAGCGCGACGCGAAGCATTTCTAGTGCTTTATCGTATTGCTCCGCTCGGAGCGCTGCGGCAATTTGTGGGACGCTATCCTCACCCGACTGCGCTGCCACGGATGAAAGCAATAACAGCGGGGCGGTAATCCAAACCAGTACTCTCAGGCGAAGCATCTGAACTAAGGTCATTTCTGATTCTCATGAAGAGTCGCGAAGGATTTAAACCCGCGGCACACGACACGTTGGTAATCAAGGGGATTGTAAACCCAGAGTCATTGCCAAGGATGCGAATACCAAAAAAACGGCGGGCCGGCGCGCTCCAGGAGTGTGCCGGCCCGTCAGTTACAGGTCATAGGTTGGTGTTGACGTTAGAACGTAAATCTCCCGCCCAATTGGAAGAACCTAGGCTCGTGCGAACCGGTCGCCGCACCGAAGCTCCCATCGGGAATGTTCGTGTCGACGTTTGCGTAGTTTGCCCGGTTGAAAAGGTTGAAGAGTTCGAAGCGGAACTGGAAGCCTATGCGTTCCGTGATCGGAGTATCTTTGAAGAAATTCGCATTCGTTTCAATGAAGTTCGGTCCCCGGAACTGCATTGGTTTTTCGTTGCCTTCTTGTCCGAAGGTCGGGGTGGTGAAATCCGCTTTCGGGATCGAACCAGTCAGCCAAGCCTTGTTGTTCGTCGACTGCTGATAGCTCGTGGCATTGGGGTAGTCGAGGTTGTTGCCGTCAGCGTTATAGTCGCCGCTCCCTGGAGCATACCCCACGGCCGGATTAGCGGCTGAAGGACAGGCAGGTGCATTGGGTGCAGTGTTCTGGCACAGCGGCGAGTAGGCGTTGGTGTTTGCAGCCGTCAGGGGATAGCCCGACTGGAAGATGCTCGTGCCGCTGATACCCCACCCTCCGGTCATGTAGCCGAGAGCTCCCTTGCCATCGTTCAAGCCTTTCAACGAATAGCTGAAGCTGAGGGAGAATCGATTCGGAGCTTCGGAGATCGCCGGTGCATAGTATTGTGAGGGGTTGTCCGGCGAGGGATATGCCAATGCATCATCTTTCGAACTCGCCCGAGTATACGAGGCATCGACAAATCCCCGCGTTACGCGCCCCTTCACGTCAAAGTACACACCGTTGTAGTTCCCATAACGGTTGTTCTCGGCGTAGAGGATTGATCCGAAGCTCGAATTGAGCCCAGTTGGCGCGAGGCTCTCATGTGTGATGAGGTCTCCTGGAAGGACGTTGATATTCACGCCATAGGAAACCCCGCCGATGCTGTTTTCGTTGCCGACAAGGTCGTAGGAGTGAGATCCACTATATCCAACAGTCGCGGCGAATACTCTGTTGATTCTTCTCTCCACGCTAAGAGACCAGACATCGGCCTTTGGCGATTTCACAAGCGGATCGATTCCGCCGATCGAGAAGTTGGCCCCGACCACACCGCCCTGCGCGTTCAGCCCCCCCTGGAATGTCGGGAATGTAAACCCGAACGGAGGCGTATTTGTGGTGCCCAGTCCGAAGATGGGAGGAGCCGACGTTCCTGCGAAAAAGCTTGGCTCTACCAATCCCGGAGGGCTCCCGCGGAACTCTTCCTGCACATTTGCAGAAGTCAGCCAGTTCTGGTAAATGCCGGCTCCGCCGCGAACTGCCCAATCTCCCTTGCCCGTCGGATCCCAGGCGAAGCCCACACGCGGACTCCACAGATTGTCGACTGCATGAAGAAGCGCATTTGGAGTGGCCTTTGCATATCCGTTGCCAATCTGCTGCGTCCTTGTTGTGCCTGTTCCGAGATAGAAGTTGCCGAAGACGGTTGAGGCGCTCTTCGACCACGGATTTCCACTATCGTCATAACGCAGGCCCAGAGTCACGGTCAGACGCTTGCTAGCCTGCCAGGTGTCTTCCGCGAACGCCCCAAAGGTTTTGGATGCCGCGTCCCAATTCCACAGAGCCTGTTTTCCAGTTGTGGGATCGTACATGACTCCGCCTTCGTTTGAAGGCGCATCCTGCGCAAGCTTCAACAGGTCACTGAAGGCAAACTTGGGCTGCGACCACGGGCCCTGGAACGGCTCGACATCATCGCCGTACCAACCCTCGTACCCGAACCTCAGAACGTGGGTACCGCGCACATGCGTGAGCACGTCGCGCCAGTGATAATTGTGCTGGATGAAGTCACCTTGAGCGAAACCAACGCCGTATGCCGAACCGCCATCCGCGTTGATTCCATTCACCGAGATGCCAGGCACCGTGTAATCCTTCGCGCCGCTGCCCAGCACGCCCTCAACTCTGCTCTGTCCAGCCGTCACTTCATTGAGCGTGTTGGCTGAGAAAGTATGCGTCCAGGATGCCTGACCCGCAATTTGCCACGTGTTGTTTAACGCCGAGAACTGGGACATGGGTGATGCCGCGCCGGTCTGCAGGAGTGTGCGGAACAAGCTGACGTAGATCCGTTCCTTCCCGAAGCCCTGATCGATGCGGGCGAAATACTGCGTCCCGTTTCTGATTTGCGTGGCGCCGAACGAACCCTGGTCAATCATAGGCAGATCGCATGGAACGCCGTTCTGCCCAGCCGTCGTGCCGCAGCCGCCTGCGGCAGTCCCAAACACAGCGGCAGCTGTCTGCTGCACACTCGTCGATCCGATCCCGGAGGGCAGATAGGTTGTGAGGACATGTGTCCCGACTGTGTTGGGGTAGTTGTTTTTTGCAAAGGCAATGAACTGCGGATCGGCAAATGTAACCGAACCGCCGGCGCTCGCCGAGGAACGTAGCGGTTCCACCGCAAAGAAGAAAAAGCTGTTGTGGTGGGGAAAGATCGGGCCACCAACAGCAAAATCCATGTTATTCGAGTGGAATGGCTGGTAATGATTGGTTGAGGAACTCACGAAGTGCTGGTTGGCAAACATTCCCTGGTAGTTGAACCAGTCCGATGCTGAGCCGTGAAACGAGTCCGAACCGGACTTGGTTGTGAAGATTGTCTGCAGGCCGGCCGCGCGACTATGCTCAACCGAAAAGGTGTTTACTTGAATGCTGGTCTCTTGAATGGAGTCGGGCTGCGGCGTCAGGTTCAATACGCCTTGCCTGATTCCACTGGTGACATCCAAGCCGTCAATGACGTACTGATTGTTGTTCTGGCCCTGACCGTTTGCGCTTGCATCAACCTGCTCCTCAGTGGAGTAGTTGTCGACGCCGGAGGCCGGGCTGCCGGATGTGCTGGTCCCCAGACCCGAGACTCCGGGAGCCATGGTGACCAAGGTAACGAGGTTGCGGCCAACGATTGGCAACTCCGCAACGCCCTTATTCTCCAGGGTCATCTCGAGTCGGCTATCGGCTGTGTCGACGATTGGCGCTTCCGTGCTGACAACGACGGTTTCCCTGTTGGAGCCAATCTTCATCAAAACTGGAAGGTTAACATTTTGCTCGGTGAGCAAGGCAACTTCCGCCTCGGATTTGGAAAACCCGGTGGCGTCGACGGAGATCTTGTAATTCCCCGGCGCAAGACTCACGAAACGGTAATTGCCGGAGGAATCGGAGGACGCGGTCTTTTTCACGCCCGTGGCAGTGTTGACTAGTTGGATTTGCGCTTTGGCCACGCCAGCCCCTGTTGGGTCCTGCACAACCCCCTGGATGCCTGCCGTAAATTGTGCAAAGGCGGGAACAACACAGAGTGCTAACAACGAACACACAAAGGTGGCAACGTGGGACATTCTACTCTGAACCATAGAACCCTCCTGTAGATCACCGATCGAGGCTTTCTATTCTTGTCTTGGTGCTGTTCAGTAAACGTTTCCCCGACCGTTTATCCTTATAGCCATATCCCCACGAGGTTGTCAAGAGTTTTCTCTTTCTTTTTGTCAACCGTTAGGTTTAGGCGCCTTCGGATGTCAACGGCTCCAGCCCTTATTCGCCACGACTCCGGTTCCCTCCCGGATCGTCACCAGCTGATTCGCTGAAATCCGCTGATATCGCTCACGCAAGCCGCATGGCCAGAAAACGTCTATTTCGACCTCCGTGCAGCTCCCCAGACCGAAATGCAGCCGGGGATCGTTGCAGGAATAGTAGCTGGACTGACTCAAAACAGCCTGCGCCTGGACCTTGCCGCCGTAATGAGCCAGAACACGGGCTCCGATTGCACTTCGATTCGACTTCACGCCTTCCAGCTTGACCTTGAGCCAGTTCTGCCGGATTTTCATATCATTGCGCAGAAGCGACGGCGGTTCATTCATGTTGACAATGAGTACATCCATGTCGCCATCGTTGTCGAAGTCTCCAAAAGCACAGCCTCGGCTGCTATGAGGCGCTGTTATACCCTCGCCTGCCTGCGAATCCAGTTCCTCAAAAACGCCATTGCCCAGGTTGCGAAACAGAATGCGTGGAGTCTTGTACGGATACTGGGGCAGCTTAGCCTCGACCTCGGGGTACACGCTGCCTGTTACAAAGAGCACATCCGGGTACCCGTCGTTATCCAGGTCCACCATCCCCGCGCCCCAGCTTGTAAAGCGCGTCTCCACTCCGATCTTCGACGCGCGAGACACCTCATCGAAATTCCCCTTCCCGTCATTCCGATAAAATCCGCATGTGTCGCCAACAAAATGCGTCGTGAACAGATCCAGGTGCCCGCTGAGGTTATAGTCGCCGATCCCGACCCCCATTCCAGCCTGCTCATTCCCATCGTCACTTAATGCAACACCGCGAACGACGCCTTCTTCACGAAAGGTCCCGTCATGATTGTTCATAAATAACAGGCTGGGAGTTGAATCGCACGCCACAAATATGTCGGGCCAGCCATCTTCATCAAAGTCGGCTGCAACGACGGTCATTCCATAGCTCTCGGTGGCTACATCGATGCCGGCCTGCTTCGTTACGTCTGTGAAGGTACCGTCGCCATCGTTGCGGTAGAGAGAGTGTCGTCCAGTGGGCAGCCCGCGCGGCCCGCAATTGACCGGGATCCCTTTCCAATTGCAGGTAGACTTCTCGCCGGGGACAGGAGCGTGCTCTAACGAAAAGCGAATGTAGTTCGAGACAAAGAGATCGAGGTGCCCATCGCGGTTGTAATCCACGAAGGCACATCCCGCGCCCCATCGTGCGGGCCCGGAATCCCACAGGCCAGCCTCCTTCGTCACGTCGGTGAAGGTACCGTTGCCGTTGTTTCTGTAAAGGCGATTCTGGCCAAAATATGTGCAAAAAATATCGTCGTAGCCGTCGTTGTTGTAGTCGGCGACACATACACCATTTGCCCAACCTGCAGCCTTAAGTCCAGCTTTTTCAGTCACATCGGTGAATGTTCCGTCGCGGTTGTTTTTATAAAGACGATTCGTCGCTTGGGGTGGAGCTCCTTCCAGACGCGTCCCCGAAAGCAGGAATATATCCATCCAGCCATCGTTGTCGTAGTCGATGAATGCACAACCACATCCATTGGCTTCAAGGATGTATTTCTTCGATTCAACACCGCCGTAGATGACTGGAGCGTGCAACCCCGCTTCTCTCGCTACATCGGTGAAATGTGCGTAGAACGGACGGTCGGAAGGCGCAGGCTTTGGCTGCGCTGCGATGTTGCGTGTCGCCATTCCCTGTTCTTGCCCCAGAAGTCGCTGGGCAGAAGCGCAGAGAGAAAGAAGGACGAAGGAACGTCGGTTTATGGTCATTAGAAATCCTGGCTAAGACTCCTCCATTATGGTGGTTCACTAGTGTTCGAGTAAATGTTTACCACTTCGCCCAACTTTGCCGCAATTAATCGGACGAGCCAGCCGGAGTAACGATCAGCTTATAGCGGTTTCGTTCGCCTTCCGCTTTGGTTGCGTCCTGGCGCGCCTTGGCTAGCCTCTTGAGCAGATCGGGGATCTCCGCCGGGCTATCCATTTTGCGGAGCGCGGTGACAAGATGGTACAAAGCCCCCTGATCCGAAGGATTTTGCTGCAGAACCAACCTGCATTCCTCGGCTGCCAATGCAACCTGGCCAGAGTCTAGGTAGTACTTGGCCAACACGTTATGCGCAGCCGTGAGCGAAGGCTGCAGTTTCACAGCTCGCTTTGCGGAATCAAGACCCTGCACAAACTCGGACGAGCCAGGTTCCGGTGACTTTTGCGAAATGATTGCAGCCTGCAGGTACCAGAGAAACGCATCGCCTGGATTCTTTGCGACTTTAGCTCGCACAGTCGCGAGCGCTCGATCCGGATCGTTCTGGTTCTGCTCCTCAGCGAGCATGCCCTGTGCCGCTCCGCTCATTCCTTGCTTAGGATCAAGTTGCTCGGCCTTTTCAAAATCGGCCTCCGCCTTTTCATATTCGGCAAGCTGCACATAAAGGACGCCTCGAGCCATGTAAAGTTGTGCCGCTGCAGGTTGCAGCTTAAGCCCTGCATTGATCATTTCGACACCCGTTTGAAACGACTGGTGATCCATGGCGATTTCAGTGAAATCCACGTACAAGGCCGTCTGGAGCGGGTCTTTTACGATCGCGTCGCGCAGTATCTTGACTGCATTTGGCGTATCTTTATTCGCCTCGTAGATTGCCGCAGCCAATCGCATGGTGCGGACGTTCTGGGGAGAATCCAGCAGGGGCAGCACAGTTGCGAGTGCCTCCTCGGGTTTCCCCGCTGCGAGTTGCACTGCTGCCAGACCTTGCCTGAACCTGGGATCATTTGGCTGCGTTGACATGAGCCGCTCAAAGACCTGAATCGCTTTTTCCGTCTGGTCGAGTTTCAGCAGGCAAACGCCGTACCCTTGCAGCGCCTCCGGTTGAGAATCCAACGCCGGCCCGACCGCGGAAAAGTGCTGTACTGCCGTGGCGCAATCGCCATTTTTCACGGCCAACACGGCCAGCATTGCATGAGACGTGAAATCGTTGGGACGCAGCTTCAGAACGTGTTCGAGCAGTGGAATTGCGGCTGCGCTCCCAGCTTCATATTCCAGTTGAGCTGCTCCTTCCAAAGCCGGAAGATAGTCTGGAGAAATCTTCAGCGCATGTTGATACGAAGCAAGCGCGGATCTGGAATCGCCTGTTCCCGAATATGCCAGGCCTTGCAGCATCCAAAGTTGGGGATTGTTCGGAGAGTCCCGAAGCGCAGACTGCACCGACTGCAAAGCCTTTTCATATTCCCTATCGCGAAGGGCAGAGGTAATTGATTGAAGGCGCTCGTTCGCCGATTGCCCGAACAGCACAGGTTGCAGGGAAAGAACAATTATGACCAAACAAATACTGGTAAAGAAAGAATTGGCCTTCATGGCTTCTCGCACCTTTTTTGTTGTTCCTTCAAATACAGGCCAGCCCGGTCATTCGTGTCAATGGAATTGCTAGTGTAGCGCGGCGGCGCGGGGCCCAGTCTCTTTGCACCAACCCGAATGCAGGTCTTCGGCTGGTTTAGGTTGCAGTCAATTCGCTCGTCGCCCTCTCGCCTACGGTTGCAGGCGCGTCTGTTTGGCCGCACACTCTTTCATCGCCCTGTTGACTTCGCTGTCCGGAGTCGTTGTGAGGAGCTTTTGCGCGTAATCATTGGCCACCGTGCAATTGGAACTTACGATTGCGGCGTTGAATTGCTGTCGATAATACGACTGCAACTGGAAAGTGATCTCCAGTTCGGCTGGATCGGGTGTAAGCGGATCGATCTCGCGTGCCTCTCGCAGATGTTTCATTCCCTCGGCGGTCTTTCCTTGCATCGTGAGCGCAGCCCCGAGATTGTTATGCGCCGAGGCATTACGAGGGTCCATCTCCAGAACGCCTTTCCATTCCGCGACTGCCTCGTCGATCTTGCCCTGAGAAACGAGATCAGAAGCAATATCTAAAAGGCGGTATGAATCGGCTGCCGGAACATCGATTTCCATCAACCCATTTGAAGGTATATTCACAAACTCCGGAATGTTGACCGCCCGATTCGCCGCGGTTGCGTTGTCGATCAAGATAGCGGGACTGGAGTTGCCTTCTTTATCCAGGTGCGTCAGGAACATCTGCGTATAGGGCGAGCGGCTCTTGGAGGAGAAAACCATCCAGCGGCCATTCGGCGAGAAACTGTGCCAGGAATTCATCAACGGCGTATTGCAACGGAGACGCCGGGCCACTCCGCCCTCGAAGGGGACGATGTAAAGTTGGCTGTCAGGACGCATCAACTGCGCATTACGGCTTTCGACAAACACGATCCAGCGGCCATCAGGTGAGACCTTTGGAAAACTGTTGCTCATACCGTTGTTGGAGGCGCCTTCAATCGGCACTGGGACACCGCCCTTGCCACCGTTAAACGGAATGCGATAGAGGTCGTACTTGATTTGAGTTTCCTCTGGATCGTTGGCATGCCTCGGAATCTTCTGGCCCGGCGTTTCGGGGGCACGCGCTTCAGCCCGGGCAAAGACCACGAATTTGCCGTCGGGGCTCCATACCGCGTTGGTCTGCACGAAGCGCTCATCGTCTGCCCCGGGCAAGGGCTGCTTTTTCCCGGTGACTCGGTCATACCAGGCCAAGATTCCGCGCGTTGGATAAAAGACCTGGAGGAAACGGTAGTCCTGGAAGTTGACGAGGTAGTAGCTCTTGCCGAGTTGCGCCCTCAGATCCCGCAACATGGTGAGTATGTACCTTCCATCAGGTGACACCTGCGACATGAAGCCGATTCTGGATGGCGAAGCCGTATTGTCCTTGATGGAGCTCCAGGATAGGACGTCCTTATTTTGGAGAGACATTCGCGGCTTGACGGCAGCCAGTGCATAGAGCCCCTTGTCATTTGCAGGGCCGTCGATATCCATTCCGAACGTCTTTCCGTCGAGTGAGAACGAATGGCAGTTGGCGCAGGTATGCATGCCGGTAAGCAACAATCGGCTGGTAGGTTGGCCGATATCGCGCAGGCGCCAGGCAAGGAGAGGGAGATCTTGTTTGGCCAGCGGCTGGATGACCCCCTTTTCCCCCTTGGACGGAATCAATGGCACGTCGCGATAAAAGATCGGCGCTTTCACCGGATCTTGAGAGGTCTCCATGGTCATGGTGCCGCGAGAGACGGCTGCACCGGGGCGCCCAGTTTGGACTCCCGTGATCGTGATGGTGGCTGCGTGTTCTTTTGAGCGCAGCTTGATAGCTTGCCAAGCTGCTGCCGTCGGAGTCCAGGTATGCGCAGTGGCTTGCCGGGGCGTGAGCGCAGGCAATTCATTGCTCGGCGAGACGCAGCGGGGGTCGATCTCACCGATGCGAGGGCGCGCTCCTGGGGATTGGAAGTGAATTGACGGCGAACCGTCGCTGAACGAAACATCGATCGTCCACGCCGCGGTGGCATTCGATTCGTCCTGCCAGATAAATGTCGGAGGCGTGATCTCCGGTGGAAAGATCGACCCATCCTCCGGATAGTCCACAGTAATCGCGGCAAGATCGTTGTGAGTTTGGGCGAAGACGGAGCCTCGATTTCCCAAGCGGCAGTGAATGGTGCTCCACGCAAGAACCACGGCCAAGCCAATTGTGAGGAACACTTTCGCATTGCGCATCGTCGCTGCGCCTTTAACGAGATCCAATCCCTGATTCAAACCAATTAGCTCGGGGTTCATATACAAATATCCTCAACATTGCCGATGCTCTTGGCTTGCCTGATCTTTTGTATCCGGAAAATTGTTGGTGCGACGCGGCGGGTAATAAGTAAAATGCTGTTCCACGCTATACTTTGCATCCCGCATGATTCGTGACTATACTACCGCTACAGTTGGTCGCGCAATCGTTTACCCGGTTCCATCTGGACGTAGGCTTTGGCGATGTGGCAATGCAACCTCTGATGGCCATCGAAAGTTCTGATTGGCTCGGCTTTACAGGAATTGCTGCGCCGCAAATTTGGATGATTTCCAAGGAACGTTCCGAAGGAAATCCGATTCTATTTCTTGAGAACTACAGCTTTTTTGCGCGCGCCAAATCCTCGTTCTCGAAGGCTGAGGCCACTATCTCCGTCTCCGTAGCAGGAATTCCCAGGGCAGTTGCTTCCTGTCTCCATCCAGAAACGGCCCTCGCCACCTCGCTGGCCATTTGCCGCGCTTTTGGCGGGGCGAGGCGAAAGTAATCGGCAACGCTCAGCGCCAGTTCAATCGACGCATCGCCACTCTGTTCATCAATGAGTGTGGACAAAATGCGTGGCCTGAATTGCACGGAAACCGGGTTCAGGTCGTAGGCTGGCGACAATCGCCAGTTGCCCATCCCGATCCCGCACGGAAGCCTTGGGGCGCGCTTCGCCCTGCGATGAGCCGGGCGCAAGCAAGAGGCTGAGATCCGCTCCAGATTCCACTTCGTCGCAGACATGTTCACTGGCGGCAAGCAGAGCTGGAAGTTCGATCAGCGGCGGTGTGCGGTGATCCGCGACTCCACGCAGGAACGGTCCGCTCACATCTTCGCCGCCCCAGTCACTCATCAACTGTGGTTAGTGGTGGCATTGCTGGGCCTGGCGACCGCCGGACCCGGCCTTTCTCTAGCCGATCTCCACCGCCACTGTTGCCACAGATAGCGGCGGTAGGTCAACGAGGAGTTTCCCGTCCTCGACTCGCGCCGGGTGCGACTGGGGCGTAATCGCGTCGGGCGCGTCGAAGCTGTCCAAGACGCACGTCGATGTCAATGAAGGGCACGATCTCTGGCTGGACAGCTTGGAGTCCCGGCATGCCAACCTTGAGGAATCGCTCCCGCCACCGATTCACGGTCCGTGGCGCAATCTTCATCTGCTCAGCAATTTCAAGGTTTTGAAGCCCCTTGAGCGTGTCGTAGCTGAAGCTCCACGTACCCATCACGGCGTCAGTATAGTTGACCAGATTGCTGGCTGGATCGTAGCCGCCAGCGGGGACGTTGTACTGGTAGACCGGCGTTCCCCCGGTGTTGGCGTTGGCTCCGCCATTGAGGTAGCCGATCACCTCCGAGGTTCCCGCGGGAAGGCTGCCGCTAACCTGCGAATAGACGAAGGAGGGCTCGGGGAAGAGCGTTGGATTGTTGCTCACCGCCTGAAGGACGTATTGGTAGTCGGTTGACGCGTTGGTAGCAATCGCGGCAATAGAGACGGCGTCGTCAACGCCCGTCAGAGTGACCAGGAAGCCGCTCGCCTGGTTTCCCGCAAGTCCCTCGGCGACGGAGCTGGGGGTATCTGTCGCTCCGTAATTGTAGGTTGCAGCCGTGACTCCTCCCACGGTGAGGGTGACGGTTCCTGTGTCGAAGGTGGACCCGCTGACAACGGTGATGGCAGTTTGAACAGCCACTCTCAACGGTTTCACCAAGAATGCGAGTCAGTTCCTCGCGCTCCTGATCTCGGAGGCAACGAGTTTCTTTCCTTCAGGGGCGGGAGTCATCGATCGAATATAGGACACGATGCCTCTCATATCCTGCGCATTGAAATTAGTCAGGGGCATGCCGCCCTTCTCCATCCGCGCGGTATGGTGGCGCAGAAGAGCTTCGATTGTCGACTCAGGAAGCAACGAGGCTGTTCCGGCCAGCCCAGGAGCCGCGATCGTTCCATTGATCCCGCCGACGCCGTGGCAGGTTTCGCAGGCACTGCGCTGAAAGATCCGCTTGCCGCGTGCTGCCAGTGGGCTCAGCGATGACTCCCTGACCTCAAGTGTGGACGTGGTTTGAGCAACGCCAACGATCGACGGCTCGGGCTGCGCCGTGGCGACACGGAGATCGGCACTCACCTGCCTGGTGGGCGGAGCCGCCGGCGCCGGCTGCAGGCTGGACAGGTACGCCACCAGATCGGCCATCTGTGCGTCGTTTAATGTTACGGCGGGCATACCTCCATCGTGCATTTTACTGGTGGGGCGGTGCAGCAAATAAGGCAGTTTGTCGCCGGGGAACCTGGTCGCGACACCGATCAGCGAGGGAGCATAGCGCGTTCCCTGAGCATTGGTTCCATGGCAGGCGATGCAGCCTCGCGCAACGAAGAGCTCTCGGCCGGGGCTGGGCTGGGAGTCAGCTAAAGTTGTTGTCGTTCCAACAGGAACCACTGTTTTGCTCAAGATCGCATTGCCTCCTGGGAATGCGGGCGGCGTGTTTTCGGCGACATAGACTGGGGGCGCTAGGCGCATCTCCGGATGCGACACCTCGTTCGGCAAAGGATATTCAGGAGCAACCTGCCTGCTAGGCTGCGGAAGGGGCAGTGTGCGGAGGTAAGAAATGAGCGAGCCAATCTGCTCCGGCGATGCCACAACGGGCGGCATTCCTCCTGCCCGCATCCGCGAGTTCGGGTCCTGGAGAAGTTGCATCAACTGGGCATCGGGGAGCTTGGCGATGAGGGGTGCAAGTGCAGGCGCACGTCCCCCTGTGCCTGCCTGGCCATGGCAGGCGAAACATGCGCGTTCCTGAAACAACTGTTGCCCGACGACAGCCGAGGCCGACAGTGCCGTGGGTGCTGCCTGGCGCACGTCTCCTGCAAACCGCCGCGCATCCACCTTGAAGGAAACGTTCTCTATGGCTCCCGGGCTCGGCTGTGGAGCCGGTAAGTTGTAAATGGGAGGAACGTTGGCGGCGCTGGTCCCAAGTACCCCAAGATATGCAACAAGAGCGGACATCTCGCTGGGAGGGGCATCTACCACAGGCATACGCCCAGCTCTCATCTTTGGGCTCGGGTTATGAAGCAGCGCAATCAAAGCCGCCTCAGGAAACTTACGTGTGACGCCTACCAGGCTGGGAGCGGCTGCGGTGCCCATGCCGGTGCCGCCATGGCAACCAATGCATCCACGTTTCGTGAAAATGCCCTTGCCCACCGCTACCAAGGGGCTCACTGTTCCGGTCGAGGCGAGAACTGCTCCCATTCCTTCCGGGGACTCAAGATAGGGCTCGAAGGGCGCGGCGCTATAGGCCTTTTCCTGCGCGGCCTGAAGGTCGAGCTGCGCGGCGATATCCGGGTTGTCACGGTCGTCGGAGCGGCTCTTTGCCCCCAGAAAGACCATGCCGAGGACCACGAAAGCGACGGCCAGCACGGGGATCGGCCTGCGCCACGGGCTGCGCTCCAGCTTGCGGTCAAGGAAAGGCATGAGAAAGAAAACCATTGCCAGAAGGCCGGGCAGGACCATGACACCGACCACCACATACGGACCTTCCCAGAACTTGAGCCATTCGAACATGGGGAGGTAATACCACTCCGGGCGGGGAAGGAAATGCGTGTCAGCCGGGTTGGCGATGGGGCCCAGGGTTGCGGGATGGAAATAGGAAAGAGCGGCCAGGGCAGCCATAATAAGCAGCACGAAGGCCATATCCATCAGGACCTGGCGCGGATAGAAGTGCTCCGGCGGAAGCTTGGGAGTTATGGGGTGTTCCTTGACCGGACCGGCCGGGCCCGCCTTGCGAAATAAGAGAATATGCGCGCCGATGAACATGAAGATCGTGGCTGGAATCAGGAAGACATGGGCGACATAGAACCGCGACAGGGTGAGCGTTCCGATGGTATCTCCGCCGCGCACCAGGCGAATCAGCAAGTTACCGATGAGTGGCGCCTGGCCCATGATATTGGTGCCCACGGCGGTTGCAAAGTAGGCCTTCTGGTCCCAGGGCAGCAAGTAACCGGTGAAGCCCATGCCAAGCACAAGAAAGGAAAGCAGTGCGCCCGATAGCCAAAGCAACTCGCGGCGGCCTTTGTAGGAACCGAAAAGAAAAGTCTGCAGGAAATGCAGCGCGAGCACAATAATCATCGCGCTGGAGCCGTAAGAGTGAAGGCTGCGGAGAAATGCCCCGCCCGCAACCTGCTTGGTGATGTAGGCAACGCTAGTATGCGCCGTCTCCGCCGTCGGCGTGTAGTAGAGAGCAAGGCAGACGCCGGTTACGGCCTGCAAAAGGAAGATGAACAAGAGGCCGGAGCCGAAGACATAGGCAAATCGCGCACCGCCGGGTATGTGCTCATCGAGCACTTTTTTGGCAAAGTCATGTACGCCGGTGCGGTGATCGAACCAGCGAAACAACAGGGTCGCAAGGCCTGAGCTCTTGGGGATTTCAGCGTCTGTATCTTTGTCCATGGTATTCCCTCGCCGCTTCTAGCTCAGCGTTTCCTGTTTTGGCACGTTCGAACGGAAGTACTCGAACTGGACCTGCAGCTTTCCGTCCTTGACCTGGGTTGGCAGAATGTCCAATCCACGCGGTGGTGGACCGGATATGTGCCGCCCGTCGGGCGCGAACTGCCCGCCGTGGCACGGGCAGACGAATCTTCCCTGGCCGGCCTGCCACCCAACGGAGCATCCCATATGAGGACAAATCGCGGACAGCACCTGAAGTTGGCCGTCTGCCGCGCGGTTTACATAAACCGACTGTGTCGAGACAACCTCGCGCCAGCCATCGAGAACAGAGAAGGTGACTGTCTTGCTGACTGGCCCTTTGTTGCCGGCAAACTCGCTTACATCCCCGATATGGGACCACTGCTTGTCCGAGCCTTTTGCGTAAACCGGGTAAAGGATATAGCGGAACATGGACACGCCCATGACTGCCCCCAAACTCGATGAACAAATGCCGAGAAGAGTGCCAAGGAACGAACGTCTGGTAACCTCGGTTGGATTCCTGGCCGCGCACTGTGCGCAGCTTTCAACGCGCTTGCTGGTTTCGCCTGCATGAGTCATGATTTTCTCTCCTTCTTGGCAACTCCTAGAAGTTCAGCCAGAGTGCCATGTAAACGGTGTTGTTATCTGAAGCGCTGCGATTGGCGCCGTCATAGTTCTGTCTTGCGCCATTGAATTTGACATACCCGCTGTAGTTGACGTTGATGTCGATGTTCTTTACCGGCCAGTACGCAAACTGGGCAATGTAGCCGCTGGTGTTCGGACTGCCGCTATTGCTTCCAGTCAAGGCCGCCGGGGCATACAGCAGAGAGTCGGAAGTCCCGGTGGTGGAAAAGAATGCGCCGGTCGCACTGCACTTATCCCTCCAGTGATAGGTCGTGTCTATCTTGAAGGTATTCAGGTGATGAAGCGGGCTGCTGGCTCCGCCGGCGCTATAAGTGGCCCCCAGATTTGATTTCTCGCGAATGTAAGTGCCATGCACGTCAAGCTGGTCGGCACCAATGGGCCGCTGGTACTGAAAGTCCATGGAAGGGTCCACATAGCGATCTGCCGGCCCGGAAACGGCGCCAGGGAAAGAACTCAGATAGATGCCGTACGTGCCAACCATCAGATAGTTGCCGCCCCAGTTCTGCTGCCACGCGGCGCGCCAGTAGGGCGCCACGCCGCTGATGTTGAATGCCTGGCCGGTTCCCGTCACCGGAGTCGCAGCCCCCGCGTGCTCCGAGCGGTAGACGGAGATATCCGTGTAGAGATGGTTGTTCCACAGGCTGTACCCGCCAACGCCGGCTACATCCTGGCCCAGTCCTCCATTGATGAGCGGAGAAGCGATCGGGCCCACGCCCGATGCTGTTGAGATCCACGGAAAGCCCCATGCCGGCGTGCTGTTCCACAGATCCTCAACACTCGGATTGTTGTTGAGCGTGATGCCGTATGCCCAATCCTTTCCGCCCAGCTTTTGCTCGTTGGCATAGCGAAGGTCTGTATTGTCCATGCCGAAATGGTCGTCCGAATGGGTATAAGTCACCTGCGCCATGCCACCAAAGTGCGACGCGTATCCGCCTGCGAGAAAGATGCTCAACTGCTGCGGAAAGCTTGCCGCATTATTTTGACTGGCCGGCTGGTTTGCCTGGAATGCCGTATTGGAAATCAGGATCATTGCCGAAATCGGGATGTATTTCGATAGCACCAGGTCCTTGGAATTGCCCACCTTGTCATTCTCGGTCATGGCAGAGAGCACATAGCCCTTGAGCTTGAAGTTGCGCCCAAAGGCTGTCAGTTCAGGCGGATTGCTGTGGCATACATTGCAGGAGAGCCCTGTCTGCCGCGCAAAGCTTGGAACTGCATAGGCGTGCCCAAGGCTTAGTAGAAGATACACAGCAACTGTTATTCGCATTGTCGTTTGCATTGGCGAACCTCTAACGTCTTGGTTATGGCCTGCTCTTCGGACGATTACCTGGCTTCGGGCTCACTCCCGGTGCAGGCAAAGGCGTTTGTTGTTGTCTTATGCAGTCCATAGAAAGCGATGCGCAAGACTCATTAACTCTATGGGTGCATCCGGTAAGTTGGCGCCGTTCCTAGCATCTATACAGGCTGAATGGTACCTTCTGTCCGATTCGCAGTTGTTTGCTCGATGTCAACAAAAAGGTAAAGTCTTGTAAGCAACATGTAAAGCTTTGTAAACTTCGCCGCCTTTGCGGCATCTATCAAGCCTAAGGTTCAACAAGCAGACGGAATAGACGTGAATCGGTGGCGATTGAATCCGCGGCTGGTTAATTCACGTTAAGTTGCTCTCCAGCAAGGCGCTACGTCGACGGAGTCCAGTATGCTGTAAAGTCGTCCTGACATTCGATAGCATTTTGTTGTGCGGCCAAGTACGTTTCAACTGTTTGTGAAATCCGGGGAGACAAGCGCTTCGACGGCGTGAAGCGAATTCCGGAATGATGGGTGATTCCAGCGTGCTCATTACCTGGCGCCAGACGATATTGCGGATCGCGCGGTAACCAGGGAATCTAACGCGCACGGTTTCGGATAAAGGAGAATGCAATGCGTCCATTCCATTTGACCATCAGAACACTGGTCGGTCGGCTATTGATACTGAGTTGCTTGGCTCCTCTCTGCAGTTCTGCCCTTGGCGCGCAACAGACGGGCGACGGGCCAGTTTCCGATAAGGAAACATTGCAACTGCTGATGAAGAGAATTGATCAGTTGGAAGCCAGGGTCAAGCAGCTGGAAGCCGAGAGGCAACCCGGCGCTGCAAATGTCGCGCCTCCCCCCACTCCAGCGATTCCGCCGTTAACCGTAGCTGAGGCCGCAACTCCTGCGCTCGCCGGCCCCGCTCTGCAGGCCCCTGTCACTGCCATGCCTTCTCCTTCCACTCCACCGGAATCCGACCAAACGCAATCGGAAAATGTCATGGCCGAGAGAATGGACCTAAGCAAGACCTTGTTGCGGATTCGCGGATTCGGAGACATTTCGCTTCATGGTGACACGCAGAAAGCCGATACCTCTTCCTTCTCGCTGGGGCAGCTTGACCTGTTCGTTACCTCGGACGTCTCTGACAAGTTCAAATTTCTCAGCGAGATTGTGTTCGAAGCCGGACCGAACAATTTTTACGGCGTGACCAGCGGATCGGCAAACACCTTCGGCGTGGATATCGAGCGTTATCTTCTGCAGTATTCCCATAACGATTACCTGAATATCTCTGCGGGAAGAGGACACACCGCCATCGGCTACTACAATACGGCCTATCATCACAGCACCTGGCTGCAGACAACCACAGGACGGCCTTTTCTATTTGACTTTGAAGACCATGGGGGAATTCTTCCCATCCACATGGTCGGTGTAACCGCCTCCGGACTGGTTCCTTCCGGACACCTCGGATTGCATTATGTTGCAGAAGTGGGCAACGGACGCGAATCGAGAGACCCGCTGGTGGAAGAACCCGTGCAGAACGAGGTCGACGATCAAAACCGCAAAGCCTTTAATTTCGCGCTCTTTGCAAGGCCTGAAGCCATTTCCGGGCTTCAGGCCGGAATTTCCGTTTATCGAGACATGCTTGCCCCTGCCAATGCTCCCAAAATCGGTGAGACGATCATCGCCGCTCACGCAGTTCTCATTCGCTCAAAATACGAATGGCTCAATGAAGCCTTGCTCGATCGCCACGCATCAGCCGGAAGCTCTGCTGTCTTCAACACTCCTGGTTTCTATACCCAGGTCTCCAAGCAATTCGGCATCTACCGGCCCTATTTCCGTTATCAGTATGTGAATGTCGCCAACAATGAACCGGTATTCCCAGACGTGGCCTTGCGGCACGGGCCATCATTGGGACTGCGCTTGGACGCCAGCGAGTCGGTAGCGCTGAAGTTGCAATACGACTACACGTTCTTGCGCTACCAACCGGGTGTGAATGGGCTTAACCTGCAAATTGGGTTTACCTTTTAGTGAGATCTTGTCCATGTTACGACGCTTGACGAAGATACTGATTGTCCTGGCGCTGGCTGCCTGGCCGCATGCGGACGCCGCACAATCGCCTGCCGGATCCTCTGATCCGCTTGTGGCAGAACAGAGCTCGACCTCAGAGCCGCTTGTTATCGTCGTGAATCGCTCGAATCCGGTGGATGATCTCTCCCTGGTCGAATTGCGGAGAGTGTTTCTGGGAAACCGCAGCCACTGGGCAAACGGCAGACGCATCACCCTCGTCATGCGCGATCCGGGAGAACCCGAACGCAAGACCATACTTCGTGATGTTTGTGGAATGAATGAAGACCAGTTAAAAACTCATTTCCTTCATGGTCTCTTTACGGGTGAGATATTGGTCTCGCCCAAGATCCTCTCTACGCCCACCGGTGTCCGCAAGTTCATCTTCAATGTTCCGGGCGCTATTGGCTACTTGCGCGTGAGCGATCTTGATGATTCCGTCAAGGTCGTGCGCATCGACGAACTTCTTCCGGACGATAAGGGCTACAAACTCCACGTACAGAATCAGGCGGGAAACTAAGGTGACCAGGCAGCTCAACTCCGCGTTTCATCGTCGGTCCAGCTATCCCCTCCCCTTCCTGGACCGCCTGCTGAGCACTGCTTCGCGCCACAGTGCCATTCTTTTGCTCTTTTTCGTTTGCAGCGGCGTTGCGGTCATTGGTGTCTTCGTCATTCGCGATCTGCAGGCCGCAAGCGCCGAAGCGCAGAAAATGTACATTGGTTCCGTACATGGCCTTCAACGGATCGGGGAGTTGCAGTACGATGCCCAAGAAACGCGCCGCGCTACCCTTTACGCCTTGACGACCAGCGACAGCAACCTTCAGGTCGAATATGCAGACCAATCCCGCAATGCCGATCAGCGTGTAAAAGATGGCATCGCCGAGTATGGCAGCCAGGCAATGCAGCCCGCGGAAACTGCACTCGCCAAGCGCCTCAGCAGCGACTGGGAAAAATACCTCGATGTCCGTGACGAGGTTCTCGCATCCATTCTTGAAGGGAGTACGAAAGAGGCCGTGAGTCTGGACCTGTCAGGAGGCGTCCCGGCGTTCGAACGCGTCCGGGAGGACTTGGACGAGGTCAAGCGCCTTTACGGCGAAGACGCCTCCAGGAGCCAGGCAAATATCGTTGCCTCCTCGCGCCGCTCTTCTTTCAAACTGTTCGGGATCCTCAGTTTTACCTTTCTACTTTCGAGTGCTGCCGTGTGGGCCATCCAAAGAAGCAGAATGTTGAGCCGCATTCAACTTGCGAAGCTGCAGATGGAGTTTGTCGCTTCCGTCTCGCACGAGTTGCGGACACCGCTGGCGGTTGTGAGCTCGGCGGCAGACAACATTGCCGATGGTCTCATCGAGGGGAAGGATGCGCTGCGTAACTACGGCTCCATGCTTCAACACCAAAGCCGGAGCATGGGCCATTTGGTGGACGAGATTCTGCTCTTTGCCTCAACAGAAGCTGGAACGAACCGTTACGTCTTGCAACCCCTGCAGGTCTCGGCGATTATCGACTCGATTATGGCCACCACGGACGGCCTGATACGGAAAGCGGGTTTTGCACTGGACAGGCGCATTGAGCCAGGCCTTCCCCTCGTCATGGGAGATCTTTCTGGAATCACGCAATGCTTGCAGAACATGATCAGCAACGCCGTCAAGTATGGCGGCCAGGATCGGCGGATTACTCTTCGCGCATTCGGCGCACGGTCAGATCATGGTGTACACCGGGAGGTAAGGATTTCCGTAGGTGACCACGGCATCGGAATCGACTCCTCTGAACTTTCACGCATTTTCGATCCGTTCTACCGCAGCCTTCGCGTAACCTCTGCGCAAATTCATGGAAGCGGCCTGGGATTGTCTCTTGCCAAGAGAATTGCAGAATCCATGGGGGGAAAGCTCTCCGTTATTAGCGAACTTTCCGTCGGCAGCACGTTTACTTTGCACCTGCAAATCGCGAAAGGAGGAGACATGCAGAAGGCCACGGATGCTTCCCGGCCCTCTTCATCGTCACGCCCATGAACGAAAGCATTCTGATCGTTGAAGACGAACAAGAGTTGTGCATGACACTCGGAGACCGTCTCCGGAGTGAAGGCTATGTTGTGGATTTCGCGGTCGATGGTAGAGATGGATTGGAGAAAGCCACCCACATCCCATTCGATCTGATCATTCTTGACATTATGCTTCCCTTTCGCAGCGGGCTTGACCTCTGCTCGGAGATTCGTCGCGCCGGACTGGCCACTCCCATTCTCCTGTTGACTGCCCGCAGTCAAACCGTCGACAAGGTTGTAGGCCTGAAGCTGGGCGCGGACGACTATGTCACAAAGCCCTTTGATACGCTTGAGCTCATGGCACGCGTCGAAGCCCTCCTTCGACGTTCTCCAGCAAGATCGGGAGTTACCCCTTCCAGCGAGCCGGAGGTTTATCAATGCGGACCCATTGTTCTGGATGTCAAAAGAACGAAAGTAACCCACAATGGCAAGCCTGTCAATCTCACGGCGCGCGAGTTTCATCTATTGCACTACTTTGCGAAGCACCTGGGTGTTACCCTTTCACGGGACGAATTACTTCTGCAAGTTTGGGGCCATAAGGCCGGCACATTCACGCGTACTGTGGACGTGCATGTCGCGAATTTGCGGCAGAAGTTAGAGCTATCTCCCAAAAAGCCAGAGATGATCATCACTGTACCGGGGATAGGATATAGGTTTCAGGTCTGACATGTGACGAACGAAGCTTTGAGAATAAGACACTCCAGAGGTAACCGTCGGCACAGTGAAGAGATACATCGCCGCAATCGCTCCACGGTGATTGTTTACAAAAGCCGCCCATCGCTTTACCCCCTGAGGTATTCTCGGCATCACGGCTGTCCGGCTATTGAAGATAGCATCCTCTGCAACTCGCTGATATAGAGTGATTTGAACTAAGTTTTCTGTTGCCGCGATTTGAACGGCGCGTCGGCTGAAAATGGTTCATGAACCAGGGACGCACGGTCTTCTCCCAGTTGATAAGTTTCCTTCCGGTGCGCGATTTTCGCCGCATTGTTCAGCGCTACGACGGCGACAGCAGGCTGCGTGGTTTCTCTTGCTGGGATCAGTTCCTATCGATGGCCTTGGCCCAACTGACCTATCGCGAGAGCCTGCGCGACATCGAAGCGTGCCTGCGTGCAACAGGCCGCAAGCTTTATCATCTCGGCTTGCGCGGTAAGGTTTCGCGCTCTTCTCTGGCCGATGCCAACGAAGCGCATGATTGGCGCATCTACGCCGACTTCGCGCAGTTGCTCATCTCCATTGCTCGTCCACTTTACGTCAACGAGTCCATCGGTTTCGATTTCGACAACGCGCTCCATGCTCTGGACTCAACCACCATCGACTTGTGTCTGAGTCTGTTTCCCTGGGCGCATTTTCGCACCACCAAGTCTGCCGTCAAGCTGCACACGCTGCTCGATCTACGCGGCAACATTCCCGCGTTTCTCCGCGTCACAACAGGCGATTTGCATGATGTAAACATCCTCGACGAGATTCTTCCCGAGCCCGGAGCCTTCTACGTCATGGATCGCGCCTACATCGATTTTGCTCGTCTATACCAACTGCATCTTGCAGCCGCCTTCTTTGTTACCCG
>PLXP01000249.1 GCA_003151435.1 Acidobacteriaceae bacterium | reverse complement strand
CGCGACAAGCGCTGGGAGCGCGAGCGCAAGGCATTCGACGCCATGGTCCCCGGCAAGGCCGAGGGCGGCGCATACGCGAACCCCGTAGCGCGCATGACCGAGTGCTACAACAACGGCGTCACCGACGAGTTCATCATTCCCTTCGTGGTGGTGGATGCGGCGGGCAAACCGGTGGCCACGATCCGCGACGAGGATGTCTGCATCAACTTCAACTTCCGGTCGGACCGCGCCCGCGAGATTACCCGTGTGCTGATGCGCGAAAGCGGCCTGAACAAGCAGGGCGGCCGCGACCTCGATGGCTGGGAGGCGCTTGACCAGACGATTCCCCGCTCCGAGATTCCCAAGGGCCTGTACTACCTCTGCATGACGCAGTACGACAAGCTCTACGACCTGCCGCTCATCATGCCGCCGGAGTCGCTGGATAACATTCTGGCCAATGTGCTGGCGCAGCACCAACTGCGTAACTTGCGCGTGGCCGAGACTGAGAAGTTTGCCCATGTAACTTACTTCTTCAATGGCGGCATCGAGACGCCGTTTCCCGGCGAGGAACGCATCCTGATTCCTTCATTGAAGGTGGCCACGTATGACCTGGCGCCNNGCCGACATGGTGGGCCACTCCGGAAAGCTGGAGCCCACGATCAAGGCCATAGAAGCCGTCGATGCGCAGTTGGGGCGCATTTACAAGGCCATCAAGGAGAAGAACGGAAGCTGGCTGATCACCGCTGACCACGGCAACGCGGAACAGATGGTGGACCTAATCACCGGCGCTCCGCACACCGCGCACACCACCAACCCTGTGCCCATGATCTACGTGGCCGAGGATGGCCCCCACTATCGCCTGCGCCCGGACGGCTCCCTGCGCGATATCTCGCCGACATTGCTGAGCCTACTCAAGATTGGCGAGCCGAAGCAGATGACGGGTGGCGATTTACGGGTACCGATTGTGAAGTAGGTTTTTCGGCCCGAGGAATGGCCTTGGTGCAGGTTCCGCCACTACGCCAATGGGTGAGATCGGGAAAGTGGAAATCGAATCGCGATGGACCGCCGCGATGGAGCGAGAAAAGCGGCAGGTACGCATTCGTGAATCCCACCCTTGAAAATCCAAGGGTGGGGCACCCGGCTGGTTTTGTAAGAACACATGAGATTTGGCGAAAAGGCTCAACCGGTTTCCGTCAATCGGCTGGCGCCGATCAGGCGAGCACTTTCAAACCATGCTTTTGTACGATATCCAATAATTTGAGTGCCATGCCGCTGGGCTTTTTGACGCCTGTCTCCCACTTTTCCACGGTAGATTCGCTGGTATTGAGGTAGCGGGCAAAGACCGGCTGGCTAACATTGTGACTCTCGCGAATCTGCTTGATCGTGCGCGGCGCCAGACGTGCGGGAATTGAGATACACGACGCATCGAAACGGCGCATGGTGGCCTTGTCGATGGCTCCCACGCGATACATCGCCGAGGCCGATGAATGGATTGCTTCGAATGCGTCGCTCTTGAACCTGCGCTTAGTCGCCATGGCAAATCTCCATCCAATCATGGTTGCGGATCAGTTCGTCCACCTGCTGTTCGGCCAGCTTCTCGTAGATCCGGGCAAGCCTCCTGAATTCAGTCAACTCCCGGTCTTCGATATTGGCTCGGTCTTTCTTGGCAAAAAGGTACTCATAGACCCAGTAACGGCCGCCTCTGGCAAGGACGATGGACCGCGATCTGTTCTTATCCAGTCGCTTTTTGAAGACTCCGCCGCCCAGATCGTCGGCCTGGCCCAGCATTACCTGCCGGATTGCCGTACAAAGCTCCTCGTCCGCAATCAGCGCTTTTCGTGCGGCCTTTGAGAACCACGCGGTTTTAAAAACCCGCGCTTTCCCTATCGTCTTGTCCAGCATACATCAACTGTAGCACCTAGTGCTATCCACCAGAACGACAAAAACTCTCTTGTACCAAATCCAAGAACAGCACATGGGGGACAACCGGGTTCGAGGGTTACCGGTCACGGCATGAGGCCAGTATTAGAAAACATTCGTGCCTCAAACTGGTTGGCAACATAGGTCTCTTTAGGGAGTCGCCGTGAAGCGGCGAAAAGCACGGCATGCGCTTTCGTGAATCCCACCCTTGAAAATCCAAGGGTGGGGCACCCAAATTTGTGGTAGATCCAACAAAAACCTCGGAAGGGTGGGGCACCCGGCGCATCTTGACCGCGACACTTCATCCTTGATGATGCTTCGTCCCCCCCTGAACGCAGAAGAGCCTCCCGCGCTGGGGAGGCCTTCTGGTCTGAAGTCCGAAATCAGCTAGCGCGAGCGGAGGGAGCGGATGGCCGCGGGGAGATGCTCTTCGATGGATTTGGCGCGTTCTGCGGCAATGCCGCTGAGGTAGGTTGGCACCGGGGTGGCGGTGAGCACCAGCAGGAACGCAATGAACGAGAAGCAGACTCCGGCGATGGCAGCCGATACGAGCATCTGGTACATGGATACGATATCGAGGCCGAGAACGTTGAAGGCCATGTGCTCCAAAGGCTTGATGTGCTTGAGAACCGCCAGCGCGAAGAGGAAGAAGATCACTGCCAGCGAAGTTAAAACTGCCAGCGACACGTCAAGGCTGCGGTGGAATTTTAACCGCGAGCGGCAGTGGGCGCAGTCGGCAAAGTGCTGTTCGTAGTCTTTCCGCATCTCCGGCGAAATGCCCGAGATATCGTATCTCCAACTGGCCAGAATTGCGCCTACGACGTGATCATTACAACGGGTCCTTGCCATATGTTATCACTCACCTTACTAAGAATTTGCTACCCCGCCCTACGGTCAGCGCGGCTCACGAAGCAACAGAGAACCCACCCTTTTCGATGCCCATCGGTCGATTTCGACTCAATCGTGCCCCAATCAGTAGTGTCCACCAATGGCGATTGCCTTGGCGCCCCCGTGCCAATTCCTACCTGATTCAGAGTGATGCTCGTTCCTTACCATTGTAACCGAACGACGTTAAAAATTGATAGGGGCAAGCGGCTCATGCTGTGCCGCAAGCAGCAACCGATTGGCCAGCAGGCTGGCGTGGCCACTGAGAGCGCGTTCAGCCGTAACCCTAGCCAGCTCAGGCAGATTGTTGCTTTCAGAGAGATGGCCGAGGATGACGTACGTGGCCTGGCCGTCATAACTTGTCTCGAGAAATTCGGCCGTCGCGTCGTTGGAGAGGTGGCCGACCCTTGACAGCACCCGCTGCTTGACCTGCCAGGGGTAGGGGCCGTCGCGCAGCATCTCCAGGTCGTGGTTGGACTCGAGCAGCAGCAGGTCGACGCCCTTCAACTGGGCCTTGACGTTGGGCGGGATGTAGCCGAGATCGGTGGCAAACGCCATCCGCACTCCCTCCGCATGAAAGACGAAGCCCACCGGGTCCGCCGCGTCATGGGGAATGGTGAATGGGCTCACGGCGATATCGCCGATCTGGAAGGGCTGGCCGGCCTGGAAGTACTCGACGGATGGAAGCCAGGTGGGGTCGGGCTTGCGATCGGCAACGGCCTCCGCGGCGGGAGTTGCTGCGACGGATTCTGTTTCCGGGTCGTCGCACTCGCATTCGTCCCCATTGCGCTCATCGAGAGCAGTGGCGGCTTCGGCCTGCCGGGCCGCTGCCTGCCGGCGGCACTGCTCCAGCCACTGCGCATAGGTCATCTGGCGCCGGGGGGTGAGCCAGCGCATCCAGGCGCGNNGTGAAATAGACCGGAATGCCCAGCTTGCGCGCGGTGACGGCGAGGCCGTTGACGTGGTCCTGGTGCTCGTGGGTGACGATGATGGCGTCGAGGGTTTCGGGCTCTTCCCCGGCCAGCTTCATGCGGCGGAACAGCTCGCGGCAACTGAGGCCGGCGTCGACCAGAATGCGGGTGTGGCCGCCAGAGACAACGGTGCTGTTGCCTTTGGATCCCGAAGCCAACACCGTGAAGCGCACCATGCTGTGAGGATACCGCGAACAGCGGAGCGGCGCGCGAAGGAAAGTTTACTGGGAGGGAACGTGGTGGGGGCTAAGGGGGCTGTCGGGTGGGGGTTGGTGGGATCCCACCCTTGCCGCAAAAAACAAAGACGCGGCAAGGATGGGGCACCCGGACGAAGGTGAAAGGTGGACGGTTCCGACGGTGGGGGTTGTGGGATCCCACCCGGCACCCGGCCGAGGCGGCTTATGCGCCGTTGGGCAGGTGCAGGGGGATTTCGATGGAGACCAGCGTGCCGCGGCCGGGGTTGCTGACCACCGTAAACCGGGCCTGCGTGCCGTAAAGCACTTCGAGGCGTTCGCGGACGTTCTTCATCCCTATGCCTGCGCCGGCACGGTTGAGAGCCGTGGCCGGGCGGGCGACGATGCCGACTCCGTCGTCGGCTACCTCGATCATGACGCGGTTGCCCTGGAGCCGGCTGCGCAGCGTCACCGTTCCGCCATTGATGCGCGGTTCAAGGCCATGCTTGATGCTGTTTTCGATGAGCGGCTGGAGCAGGATGCTGGGCACCAGCACATCCAGCGTTTCAGGGTCGATGTCCTTCTCCACCCTGAGCTTGTCGGCGCCGAAGCGCACCACTTCAATGTCGAGATAATCGTCGGTGAAGCTCAGTTCCTCCCGCAGCGGAACGTAGGTGTCGTGGTCCTTGAGCAAAGCGCGGAGGATGTTGGCGAGTTTGACGATCATCTCGCGGGCCAGTTTGGGCTTCATGCGGATGAGAGAGGCGATGGAGTTGAGCGTATTGAAGAGGAAATGGGGGTTGATCTGCCGTTGCAGGGCGTCGAGGCGGGCTTCAAGGAGGAGGCGCTTCTGTTCCTCAAGCTTGAGTTCGATGCGCAGGACGTTCCACACCTTGAGGGCGATGCCCACCACCACCGGGGCGCTCAACCAAATCAGGATCTGGAGGCCCCAGACATCGGTGTGGAGGGCGAAGAGGCGGCGCGGCCCCGTCTTATGCGGCAGGTTGAGCGACACCCAGTCGAGAACCACGTCGAGCCCCACGATGAGAAACAGCATGAGGATCTGGCGGTCAATGCGCGGCTGGCGCAGGTTGCGGCGCACCCAACGGTAGAGGCTGAGATCGATGAAGGGGGTGAACGACCAGATCTCCTCCTTTTCGACGAAAGTGCCCATAAGTCCCGCAGCCACTCCCAGGGCCGCATTGAAGGGCAGGGCCAGGTATTCGTGGTGGTAAACGGCGGGCATCGACAGCACCACTCCGCCGAGGACGGCCCAGCCCGGACCGACCAGCAGGCCGAGCAGAATGACGGTTTCAAACGAAATGTCGGCGGCCAGGAAATTGGGGACGGTGGTCCGGATCAACACGCCCAAGGTGAGCGGCACCAGGAGGAACGCCAGCAGGGCTACAGTTTGGCGGCGGCGGCGGTTCTCAGCAAACAGCAGCCGCTGGAAGGTGCGCGACCGCGCCAGGGCGCTGGCCACCGCGGCGGCCACGCCGAGCTTGACCAGCATGGTGCTGAGAATGAGTGTGTTGGTCACGCCTCAACTGTATCGCGCCGTGGACGGAAACATCCAATGACTGACTGGCGAATGCGTTGGGTTCCCTTCCCCATCCCACGGTTTGTGACGGCCGACGCTCGGATGGAATCGGCACAACGTAGAATGGAAGCATGGCATTTGAGAGCGTGAAGAAGATTGCCGAGGCTGACTTTCCTACCCGCTGGGGGGGCTTTCGCATTCTGGGGTTTGAGGGCGTGCTGCCCTCGGCGCGGCCCTGCTGCGACCACGACGGAGCGGCGGGAAAGCGCGTGGAGGGCCTGGTCGCGCTGGTGATGGGCGATGTGCAATCCGCGCCACCGCTGGTGCGGATCCACTCGCAATGCCTGACCGGCGATGTGTTTGGCTCGCTGCGATGCGATTGCCGCCTGCAACTGGAGATGGCGCTGGGCAAGATCGCCGCCGAGGGCGCGGGCATTCTGCTGTATGAACAGCAGGAGGGTCGCGGGATCGGCCTGATGGCCAAGCTGAAGGCCTACGAACTGCAGGACCAGGGGATGGATACCGTCGAGGCCAACGTGGAGCTGGGCTTCGCGCCCGATTGCCGCGCATATGAATTGCCCGCGGAGGTGTTGAAGCTGCTGGGAGTGTCGTCAGTGCGGCTGATGACCAACAATCCCGAGAAGGTGGAAGCGATGGAGGCCGCCGGGATCACGGTGGCTGAGCGTGTCTCCGCCGAAGTGGAGACGCAGGACACGTTCGCCGGATATCTCAAGACCAAGCAGGAAAAGATGGGGCATATTCAGGATTTGCTGGTGACGGAGTAGCGGTCGAGATAAGCAATCTCCGTCCGATTCTCTTTCCCGCTCGCAGCAGGCTCGACTTCCAGTTGGGTTCCATTCCCGGAGTATCATTAGAAACGGAGAAGAGGCTATGGCTGCGTCGTCAAACTACGATTCTGCTCTCGAATTGGCGGGGTCGCTCCCGGCAGACGAGCAGATGCGACTGATTCGGGCACTCCTGACGCAAAGTTCTGCCGTGAAATCAACGGCTGGTCAGTCGAGTGTGCTCGAGCTTTGCGGTTTGGGTGCAGAGATTTGGGACCGATTGGACGCGCAGGATTATGTCCAGCGTGAACGGGATTCATGGACTGGCTGAGCGAACTGGAAGGCTCAGCCGTGGCGCTCGACACGGCACCTCTCATTTACTTCATCGAAAAGCATCCGGTCTACGCACCTGTTATCACGCCATTCTTCGAAGAACTTGACCGCGGTAGCTTTCGAGTCATCACCTCCACACTGACTCTGACTGAGGTCCTGGTCCACCCGTTCAGGAATGGCAAGAGAGATCTTGCGGACCGGTACTTCCAGATATTGACCACCTCAAAGAATCTGGCTGTGCTGCCGGTCTCAGACATGATCGCAATCGAAGCGGCACGACTGCGCGCTTCGAGAGGGTTGAGAACTCCCGATGCAATTCAAATGGCCACTGCATTGATTGGGGGAGCCACTTCATTCCTCACCAATGACGCCGGGATCGCCGCTATTCCAGGCCTCCGAACCATCCTCCTGGATCAACTCATTCGCGAGACTTAACTCGGCCGGAAACCCTCATTCCAGGCCAGGTGAGCGACAATCAGCGCAGCGCCGCGATGACTTTCGCCGTAGTGACCACCTGCCCGACATGACGCTGCGTGTGGTCGGCCACATGGATCAGCGCGCCCCCAATGCTCGTGGGTAACTGCTTGCGGCCCACTCCGCGGAAGGTGTTGAAGTCGGCTGTGGCCAGCACGCGCACGCGGTCCGCCGCGTTGCTGAAGGACGCTTCAACCTCAGCCAGCAGCTCCGCCAGCGTCTCCGCGCCGGTTTGTTCGCCCTTGAGCGCGACGAGTTGTTGCGACGTAAGCTGGCCGCCCTCCGCGTAATTGAGCAGACGGTCGATGGAGCGCGCGATGTGTTTCAGGTGAAAAGTGACGGCAGGCAGGCCGAGAGGTTGGGCATGCACCTCGGCATCGGTCAATCCCGTGGTCCACTTGGTCAGATCGTCGAGGGCTAGATCGAGTGCGTGCAGAACGGCGCGGCCCACGGCCGGAACGTCAGAATGTGTGCCGCGCAGCCATGGCTCAACGTAGGGTGCGGGAGCAGGGGATGTGCTCATGGGGAAACCTCCTTGTTTGTAGGACCGGATGTGCGTCCTTCGGCTTAAAAGGCTGCGGAAAGGGGCTTGATTTAGGCTGGGGAATCCCAAAAGCATTCCCTCAGGGCTAGTATGTCGTCCCAAAAGTAAATTGAAAAGTCGCCGGACGGAAACGCAGATCCTTCGACTCCATTTGGCGCAAAAAGCGCGCCAAATTCCGCTCAGGATGACAGCTCATTATTTAACGCACTTCTGGGACAGGACACTAGCGGCACGGCTGAAGCCGTGCCCTTTCAAATCATAGACGAGCCAGGTTTGTGGTTTCCCACCCTTGCCACAAAAAACGTGGCAAGGATGGGGACCCGGCAATGGGGTGATGTGAGAACGGCAACCGCAGATTCTTCGACTCGCTGCGCTCGCTCAGAATGACATCCAGATTTAGAGGAGGGCGTGGCTAGAGCCGCACCCTTTCAAGACAGGCACCCTCCCGACTTGATCGGAGATTCCCTGAAAATGCAGGCCTGAGCTTGCATCTCTTTCGCCATTGAGGGACTAAGAGGTTATGCTTCTTGGCGATGGTCAATTTAGCTCCCATGAGGTGCTGAGTGCCAAGGGCAGGACGTTTCATTTTTGTTGTACTTGGACTTTTGTTTCTAGCCGCAACCACAGAAGCGCAATTAACGGCCGAATCCCAACAAAAAACGGGGTTCGTCCGGCTGGACCGGGTTACCGCTTCCCGGGCAACCGACAATGGCATTAAAATTCGATCGGGCAGCGCCGTCGTGCAGATCAGCGCGCTGCGCGATGACGTGCTGCGGGTGCGCGTAGGACCCAGCGGCCAGCTCCCGGAGGACGCGTCGTGGGCGGCGCTGGCTTCAGCCCGCTCTGCCACAGCGAAGGTGACACCGGAGACCAGCGCGTCGACAGTCGGCTTCAAAACAGCCAGGCTGCGCGTCACCGTGCGCAAAGATCCCATGGAATTGAAAGTCACGGATCTTGAAGGGCACGTGATTGCGCAGGACTTTCCCGGGCGTCCAATCGAATACCACGGCTCGTCGTTTCGCGTGTATATGAAGTCACCCGCCGACGAGCACTACTTCGGCCTGGGCGACAAGCCCGGACCGCTGGACCGCCGCAACGAGGCGTTCACCGACTGGAACACGGACGCCTTCGGCTGGCAGGAATCGACCGACCCCATCTACAAATCGATTCCCTACTTCATCACGTTTCGCAAGGGCGTGTCGGCCGGCATTTTTCTGGATAACACGTGGCGCAGCAGCTTCGACTTCAACAAGGAATATCGCGACGGATTCTCGTTCGGTTCCGAGGGCGGGCCGCTGGACTTCTACATCCTCTATGGCCCGGAGCCGAAGGCGGTGGTGCAGTCGTGGGCCTGGCTCACGGGATTTACGCCGCTGCCTCCGCTGTGGTCGCTGGGGTATCAGCAGTGCCGCTACAGCTACTATCCCGAAGCTGAGGTGCGGCGCGTGGCCAGCCGGCTGCGGAGCGAGCACATTCCGACGGACGTGATCTGGCTGGACATCGATTACCAGCTCAAGAATCGCCCGTTCACGGTGGACCCGGAGCGTTTTCCGCACTTCGACGACATGATTCAGGACTTGAAGGCGCAGCATCTGCACACGGTGGCGATCACCGATCTGCACATTGCCGACCTGCCCAACGCCGGCTACAAGCCCTACGACGAGGGCAAAGCCGGCGACCATTTCGTCAAGAACGCTGACGGCTCGACCTATGTGGGCGTAGTGTGGCCGGGTAAGGCGGTGTTTCCCGACTTCACGGAGAAGGCTTCGCGCGAGTGGTGGGGTACGCTCTACGCCGATTTCGTGCGCAAAGGAATCGCCGGCTTCTGGAACGACATGAATGAGCCGGCCGTCTTTCTGGCGCCCTCGAAGACCATGCCCGACGATGTGCAGCATCGCATCGACGAGCCGGGCTTTGCGCCGCGCACTGCGAGCCATCTGGAGATTCACAACGTCTTCGGCATGGAGAACAGCCGCGGCACGTATGAAGGCCTGCGCAAACTCGCTCCCGACACGCGGCCGTTTGTGATGACGCGCGCCAGCTATGCGGGCGGCCAGCGCTACTCGGCCACCTGGAGCGGCGATAATTCCAGCACCTGGAATCATCTGCGCCAGACCACTCCGCAACTGATCAACCTGGGGCTGAGCGGATTTGCCATGACGGGCGCGGACGTGGGCAGATTTGCGGGCTCGCCGCAGCCGGAGCTGCTGACGCGCTGGCTTGAGGTGGCAGCCTTTCATCCCATCGATCGCGATCACACCGCCATCGGCACCAATCCGCAGGAGCCGTGGGAGAACGGCACGCGCGAAGACCTGAATATCCGCCGCCACTACATTGAAGAGCGCTACCGGCTGATGCCCTACCTCTATACCACCGCGGAGGAAATGAGCAGGACAGGGCTGCCGATCATGCGGCCACTCTTCCTCGAGTTTCCCAATGGCGGCACAGGGGGCGAGCCCGTCGACCTGAGCACCGGCAACGCGTTCCTGCTGGGCCCCGATCTGCTGGTGGCTCAGAGCCCCTATCCCGACGAAATGGACGACTACACGGTGGCGCTGCCATCGGCGGTGGGCTGGTACAACTATTGGACCGGCGCACGGATCGCGACCGATTCCGACCGGAAGGCCATCGACAACGATGTGGTGACTCAACCCGAGGTTCACGTTCACCGCAGCCTCGACACCCTGCCCGTTTTCGTCCGCGCCGGAGCCATTGTGCCGGAACAGCCGCTGGTGCAGAGCACCGACGAAAAACCGCAGGGGCCTTTGACGCTGCGCGTGTATCCACCGATCGGCGCCAATAAGGAGTGCAGCGGAAGCCTCTACCTGGACGATGGCGTGAGCTACGCCTTCCAGAAGGGTGAGTTTCTCCGCCTTGGGTTCACGTGCCGTTTGTCGGCTCAGGGGTTGATGGTTACGGTCACTGCGCCGACGGGCAGCTTTGCCCCATGGTGGAAGCTGCTTTCGGTGGAAGTTTACGGCGCGTCGCGCCCGGCCGCCGCCGCCAGCGCTTCGGCCCTTGACGGCTCCGGCGCCACGCAGATTTCGACCGGCTACGACGATGAGCATCACCGCATCACAGCCCTGATTCCGGACACCGGCAAGGGGCTGGAGTTGCAACTGACATACTGAGATCCTTTCCGATTCGCCAAACCGACAGCGGCTGCAATCCAGATCCAGATCGCAGCCGCCAGCCGCTTGGGTTTGCCGTTGAGCGGATGGGTTGCGCGGATTCGTGGTCTCCCACCTTTGCGACAGAAAGAAGTCGCAAAGATGGGGCACGGAAGCTAACCTCCGACGGAATGTCCCGAGCTTCCGATCGCGAGAGCTAACGAGCGAACCTTGAGTGTTATTGCTCCCACACACGAAGCTGATACCCTAGATTCATGAAATTTGGAGTGCTGGTTTTTCCGGGTTCAAACTGTGACCACGACACCTACAACGTGATTGCCGAGATTGCTCACGAGCCGGTGACCTTTCTCTGGCACGATTCCGAAGACCTGGGTGGGGTCGACGCAGTGCTTGTGCCAGGGGGCTTTGCCTACGGGGATTACCTGCGCACCGGCGCCATTGCGCGCTTCTCGCCGGTGATGGGCGCGGTGCAGAAATTTGCCGCCGGCGGCGGGCTCGTGCTGGGCATTTGCAACGGATTCCAGATCCTCACCGAGGCCGGACTGCTGCCGGGTGCGCTGATGCGCAACGCTGGACTGAAGTACATCTGCAAGCAGGTGAATCTGCGCGTGGAAACCACTGACAGCGCGTTCACCAATCAGCTGACCAAGGGCGAAGTGCTGCAGATTCCCATCGGGCACATGGAGGGCAATTACTTCTGCACGCCCGACGAACTCCAGCGCCTTGAAGCCGAAGACCGCATCGCGTTTCGATACGCCACTCCGGACGGGCAGATCACTCCCGAAGCCAATCCCAATGGGTCTTTGAGTAATATTGCGGGAATTCTGAACGAGGGCCGCAATGTGCTGGGCATGATGCCGCACCCGGACCGGTCAAGCGAGAAACTGCTGGGATCGTCGGATGGGTGGAAGATCTTTGCTTCGATGATTGAGGCGCTGGCGACGAAGTAACGCGCAAAATCACGAACCGCGTGCCGGCGTAAATGCAACCGCAGATCCTTCGAGTCGCTGCGCTCGCTCAGGATGACAAATCGTGTTGTATTGGTGCGGCTGGCTACAGCCCCAGGCCGCCATCGACGGTGAGGATCTGGCCGGTGATGAAGTTGGCGCTGGTGGCGAAAAAGAGGACGGCATCGGCCACGTCTTCCGCTGTTCCGTTGCGGCGCATGGGGGTTTTGGCGGCGAAGTGCGCGGCCTGATCGTCGGGGCTGTCCTTCATGTCGATCCAGCCGGGCGCCACGCAATTCACGCTCACCTCGGGCGCGAATGCCTTGGCCATGGCTTGCGTGAGCATGTGCAGCGCGGCCTTCGAAGCGCAGTAGTGGCCGTGTTCTGCCCACGCCTGAATTCCACCCAGCGAGCCGATGTTGACGATGCGGCCATGTAAGGCGCGGAGGTGTGGAAGAGCTTCACGCGCAACAAGGAAAGGCCCGCGCGCATTGGTCTCGAAGACCGCGTCCCATTGCTGCAGGCTCAGAGTGGCGAGGGAAGCCGTCTCGAATACCGCCGCGTTGTTGACCAGGATGTCGAGGCGCTCGTGGAAGCTGAATGCCGATTCCACAGCCTGCTGTACGGACGGTTGCGAGCGCACATCGCATTCCACCGCTTGCGCCCGGCGCCCAAGGCGGACGATTTCCTGCATGGTCTGGACAGCTTCGGATTCAGAGGACCGGAAGGTGATGGTGACATCGGCGCCGGCCCGTGCCAGGGCCAGCGCAATGGCGCGTCCGATGCGCTTGGCGCCCCCGGTGACGAGTGCGGATTTGCCGGTAAGGGTCTTGACTGGCATCAGAGAGTCAACGATCAATCGAGGCGCGGTTCCTGCCTCAAGCAGCCATACCTAATTCGTCTGGGGCTGGCTGTCGGGCTTCGGCTTGTCCTTGGGCGCATCCCCGCCCTTGTCCGCATCCGGCTTTCTGGCCCCTTCGCCCGGCTTGTAGATGGAGTACTGTTCGCCCGGCCGCTTCATCCTGACCTCGATCGGCATCTCCGGCTTGTCGATCTTGAAGTCCTGCCCATAGGTCTGAAAGCCCTTGGCAATAATCTGGAGCCGCACCGTATCGCCAATCGGCAACACGTCAATCACAGCCTTGCCATCTTCGTTGCTCTTCAGCTCCATGTTGCCCTTGTCTTTTTCGCCCTCCATGGGATGGAAGATGACAGAGGCATTTTCGATGGGCTTGCCACTGGCATCGCGCAGAATGGTGACCACAATACGCGAGGTGGGCGGCGGCGACTTGTACTTGCGGCCACGCTTGGAGTTGTCCTGAGAGTTTGCGCTGAACGACCCAATGGCCAGCCCGAATGCGGCCACCCAAACTGCGAAACGGAAGAAGAAACGGCGAGACATGGGATTCATTCTATCGCGTTGCGCATTGCCGCGTCGTGTGCCGGCGTGGCAAACGTACAGGGCCTATCTCGTGAAGGATGATTGGGTGCGGGCGGGAAGAGCGATTTTGCGCGCGTGGAGAACCAGACATAGACTGCCTGCCAACCCGTCGATTTATATGAGCACGATTCACTCATATTTAATTTGAAGGGGCTTGACAGTACGGGGTGAGTTGCCTATCGTTAGCAATTGGAAGGCGAGAGTGCTAGCACACTGCTGGCGGAACTGCTTGCAAGGGGTCCGTTGTCCGCGTGGCGGGCCGCAGTCCGAATTCTAGAGCATCTTTGTTGAAACCCACCAATCCCCGCGGCCGGGGCTCAACCCTGTCCGCGCGTGAAGGAGAAGCAAAGCAATGGCATCAACATCCGTAACGACGACCTTCACTCCGCTCCACGATCGTATCCTCGTCCGCCGTGTGGAAGAGGGCGAAACAGTCCGTGGAGGCATCATCATCCCGGATAGCGCCAAGGAAAAGCCCATGGAGGGCGAAGTCATCTCCGTCGGCAAGGGCAAGTCCAACGACGAAGGCAAGGTCTTCCCGCTCGACGTCAAGGCGGGCGACAAGATCCTGTTTGGCAAGTACTCCGGCACCGAAATCAAGATCGACGGTGAGGAATTCCTGATCATGCGCGAGGAAGAAGTTCTCGGCATCATCAAGAAGTAGCTTACGAGTTCTCAGTTTTCAGTTCTCAGTTTTCAGCACGGGCTTAATAAGTCGAGTTGGCTGGTGACGGGCACTGAATACTGACAACTGACAACTGATAGCTGACAACTGATTAGGAGAGTTACAAGCATGGCAAAGCAGATTCTGCACGGTGAAGATTCCCGTCAAGCGATCTTGCGCGGCGTGAACACGCTCGCGGACGCAGTGAAGGCGACGCTCGGCCCCAAGGGCCGCAACGTTGTAATTGAGAAGAAATTCGGTTCCCCCACCATCACCAAGGACGGCGTGACGGTGGCCAAAGAGATTGACCTGCAAGACCCGATGGAAAACGTCGGCGCGCAGCTCGTGCGTGAAGTTGCTTCGAAGACTTCAGACGTTGCCGGCGACGGTACGACGACCGCGACAGTGCTGGCCCAGGCCATCTTCCGCGAAGGCGTGAAGACCGTGGCAGCCGGCGCCAATCCGACAGCTCTGAAGCGCGGCATCGACAAGGCCGTGACCACGATCATCGGCACCCGCGACAAGGATGGCAAGTGGACCGAGGGCGGCGCTCTAGGCCTGCTGTCAAAGCCAGTGAGCGAGGATACTGTTGCCCAGGTGGGCGCGATCTCGGCCAACGGCGACCAGGAAATCGGCGACATCATTGCTCATGCCGTGAAGGTTGTGGGCAAGGACGGCGTCATCACCATCGAAGAGTCCAAGACCATGCACACCGGCCTCGAGACCGTGGACGGAATGCAGTTTGACCGCGGCTACCTGAGCCCCTACTTCGTCACCGACGCCGAGCGGCTTGAAGTGGCTCTGGAAGAGCCCTACGTCCTGATCTACGAGAAGAAGATCAGCGCCATGAAGGACCTGCTGCCCCTGTTGGAGCAAGTGGCCCGTGGCGGCAAGCCTCTCCTGATCATTGCTGAGGATGTGGAAGGCGAAGCGCTCGCGACCCTCGTAGTGAACAAGCTGCGCGGCACGCTGAACGTGGCAGCCGTCAAGGCTCCAGGCTTCGGCGACCGCCGCAAGGCAATCCTGGGCGACATCGCCATCCTGACCGGTGGCAAGGCCATCACCGAAGATCTCGGCATCAAGCTGGAAGGCGTGAAGCTCGAGGATCTGGGCAAGGCCAAGCGCATCACCATCGACAAGGACAACACGACCATCGTTGACGGCGGCGGCAAGTCCTCCGACATCGACGGCCGCGTGAAGGAGATCCGCACGCAGATCGAGAAGAGCACCTCGGACTACGACAAGGAAAAGCTGCAGGAGCGGCTGGCCAAGCTGGTGGGCGGCGTTGCCATCATCAAGGTGGGCGCTGCTACCGAGACCGAGCTGAAGGAGAAGAAGGCTCGCGTTGAGGATGCTCTGCACGCAACCCGCGCCGCGGTTGAAGAAGGCATTGTCCCCGGAGGCGGCGTGGCTTTGGTTCGCGCCATTCCCGCGGTCGACGCCCTCATCAAGACGCTGGAAGGCGACGAGAAGATCGGTGCGCAGATTGTTCGCCGCTCGCTCGAAGAGCCGCTGCGCCAGATTGTTGCCAATGCCGGCGAAGAGGGTGCGGTTGTGGTGGCCAAGGTGCTGGAGTCGAAGGATCAGCACTTCGGCTACAACGCTGCAACCGGTGTGTTCGAAGACCTGGTCAAGGCCGGCGTCATCGATCCCACCAAGGTGACCCGCACGGCGCTGCAGAACGCAGCTTCGATCGCCGGTCTTCTGCTCACCACCGAAGCTCTGGTGGTTGAGATCCCCGAGCCCAAGGCTGCTCCGGCAGGCGGCCACGGCGGCGGCATGGACGGAATGTACTAACGACAGTTGTCAGTTGTCAGTTAAAATCGCTGATGCCTGATCCGATTGACCACCAATGCGAAAAGGCCTCCAGCTTCGGCTGGGGGCCTTTTTCTTGTGTGCCAGTTAGCAGCTTGAATCGCTGCCTGCGCGGGCTTCAGTAGGTGATGTGCACTCCCATGGTGAAGGCACGATTGCCGCCGATGGTACCCGTGGCGGAGCCGAAGTTGGCGGCGTTGTTGGGGCAGCCTGTGGTGTTGCTGATGGAGTAGGCAGAGGAGCAGGTTCCGACGCCGACGGGAATCGTGGTCGGAAGCCGCGTCGCTTTGCCCGTTCCCGAGGAATAGGGGAGCTGATCGAGGTTGGCCCTGGTGCTTTCCTGATCGACGGGATTGGGGCTGCTGACAAGTTGGCCGTAGTTGATGTAAAAGCTTCCGGGTGTGCAGTTCAGGTAATTGTCGATCGACTGAGCAGTCGCCGTGTTGGAGCATGCGTACGGCTGGCGAATCTGCGCCTGGTCCTGCGGCACGTCGAGGCTGGTGGTGTTGGTTACGTTGAACGCGTTGAGTTCATATTGCAGAGCGAGCTTTTCTGTGACGTGGAAAGTCTTGCGGATGGAGAGATCCAGGCGCTTCTGCATTGCCTGGCGGAAGATGTTGCGCTGCCCGGTGTTGAAGGCCGTTTCGTAGATGTCCTGAGGATCGTTACCGGCGGACACCGGAATGCCCATCTGACCCGGCGCGAGGTAGTGAATGGCAATCTGGGCGGGATCGATGGCCGGGATGTAGCTGCCGCCCGTCCCGCGGAAAGGGCCTTTATTTCCCGTGAGAGCCGATTTCGGATGTGCGGGATCCTTGATTCCCAAAACCGGGTTCATGAGGTTGGGATAGTCGCCAAAGTTGACGCTGCCCACCGCGCCGTAGAACTCATACAGTGAAAAGGGTTCGCCGCTCTGCAGGATGCCTTGACCGGTGAGGTGCCAGTCGTTGGCGAGATAGGAAGCCAGCGAGTGCTTCCTGGCCGCATTGGGAACTTCAATCTGGAAGTTGGCGCTGAAGACATGGGTGCGGTCGAAGTCAGAGGATGCCCATGAATCGCGCAGCTTTTTGGGGTCGTCTCCAGTGAAGAACAAGCCGATGTCGCTCTGCTCGTCGAGAGCATGGCTCCAGGTGTAGCTTGCGCCTGCCTGGATGTGGTGCGTAAGCCGTTTTTCGATGTGGGTTTCAAGCGCATCGTAAGCCGAAACGCCGGCCGCCTTGAAGTCCGCGGCGTTGGGGTTGTAGCCGACATACGGCTGCCTGAAATCCGTGTTGCCTCCATCGTAGGTGTTCCAGGGCTCTCCCGCGATGGGGTTGTAATACTGATAGCCGTTGGAGTCGGTAAAGAGCGAGTTCTGGTTGAGGACTTCAAAACCGTATGTGGCCGTCTCGCCCCAGATCGGGTTGCTCGATGTGGCAATACCCGGCTCATTCAATGGCAACGGAATGACGGAATGGCGGCCACGGTTTCCTGTGTAGCCAACCGTGACGGCGATATCGTTGGTCGGCTGCCACTCCACATTCAATGTGTAGTTGATGGTATACGGCAGCTTGTTGTTCTTGTCGTACGCGCCGAAATTGAGTGTCGGGGTGCAATCGAGATAGCCGGGGTAAGACTGGCTGTCGATACCGCCGCAAGCCTTGCCGTACTGAGGATCGGCGGCGGCACCGGTCATGATGTTCAACTGGTTTTGCAGTGCCTGCCTGACGTTGCCCGGATCGGAGCTGGGTGGGAGATACGTGCCTGGGGGACTCGACTTGGCCGTATGAAGACCGGTGCCCATCGGGTCAGAGAGCGATCCTCCGTTGCCGACGCCATAACTTACCAGCGGCGCAGATTCGGTAACGCCAAAGGGGCCGCCAATATCACCGCCGGCTGGTTGCGACAGATATGTGAAGAGCTCGCCACGGTCGTAGTAGATGCCGCCACCGCCGCGAATCACGAGTTTGCCCTTATAGGCCTTGGGCGACCACGCAAAACCGAGACGCGGAGACATGCCCCACTGCCGGCCCTTCAGCGTGGAGTTGCTGACGCCGGGAGTGGGGTGGAACTTGTTGTTGCCGGCGATTTCGAAACCGGCGTTGTTCACGGTAAAACCGGTGGCCGTCGAACCCGTCACATCGTAGAGCGCGGGATTGAAGTTGAACATGTTGCCGTACTTCTCGGTGAGGCCGCCGTGATAGTCATAGCGGAAACCGGCAGTGATGCTCAGGTTCGGGCTCACCTGCCACTTGTCCTGAGCGTAGCCGGAGAGCTCATTGGACCGGTAATAACGGTCGGCGTTGTTGCGGCCGCTTTGAGTGTCCCTGCTCTCCACAACGCTCGCGCTGTGCACATAGCCCTGAAGAAAGTCGTCAAAGCTGTTCACCGTCATTTGGATATTGCCGTCGCGATTGTTGGCGATGTTGAGCTGGGTGTAGCTGTAACCGCCTCCGGCTACCAGAGTGTGCTTGCCCAGGGTGAAGATCACATTCGTCGAGGGGTTCACGCGGTTCTGGTAGTAGCCCATGTTGGTGAACGAGCTGGCCGGTCCAAGCGCAAGGCCGGGCGAATACTGCGAGCTGTCGCCAAAGCTCTTGATCGTGATGCCGGGAAGGCCCGGAGCGAAGGAGGGAGTGGGAGAATTGGGATCCGCGACAAATCCCGATCCGACGCCAAAAGTTCCTCCGGGAGCCGTCTGTTTGAAGAGGCTGTACGATCCCATGCGCACAAAACCCAGCCGCTGCTCCCAGTTGAAGCGCGAGCCAAGGGAGATGGTGTTGTCAATGGCTGCGACCTGCGCCCCGTTTTGCTGCGTCACCGGGAACCCGGCCGTCTGCGAGTAGCCGTATGGCTTGGTCACGGGCGCATCCTGGTAAAAGTACTTTGCAGACAGCCGGTCCCTCTTGCTGACGTCGTAATCAAGGGAGATGGTGGCCTGGTTGGATGTGAGCACCGAGGTGCCGATCAGATTCACATTGGGCACGCCGTACTGGTAGGAGGCGTTGGTCTGCGCCGATGGGATGAGGTATTGGCCGCTGGGGAGTTTGGCGTTCAGCAGGGCTACCGCAATGGGATCGAGAGTGCCTGCCTTGGCAGAGCCGCCCCAAATGGCGTCCGCACTCAGCAGGCCCGCCGTAGACCGGTCGTTGGTAAGGCCTGAAGGAACTGTCATCTGCGACAGCCCTGTCCCGTTGTCTGAGTCAGACCGGTGTTGAAAGGCCACAAAGAAGAAGAACTTGTCTTTCTTGATGGGTCCGCCCGCCGTGAAACCGGCCGACCAGCGATCCACGTAAGGATTCACCATGGAGCGGGGGAAGACACCGATTCCCTGCTGGCTGAGTTGATAAGACTGGTTGAAGAAGAAGGGCGAAGAGTTGATGGCGTTGTTGGCAAATGTGCCGTACACCTGCCCGTGCCATGAGTTTGTGCCGGTCGACGTATTCACGTCGATCTGCGCGCCACTGGTGGCGCCTTGCTGGGCGTCATACATTGAGGCATTGACGCGCAGCTCCTGTATGAACTCCGGTGGGGGAGAAGGCAGGCTGTTGCCGTTCGAGCCGAAGACCGAAGTGCCGACCGAAAAGGAGCCTCCGGCCGTGGCGTAGCTGCCGATATTGAAGTTGTAGCGCTGCGAGGTGGACCCGCTGGAGCTTTTGCCGTTGAACAAATTGGTGGAGTCTACGCCGTCCACCTGGAAAGTGTTGGAAGTGTCGCGCTGGCCGTTGGCCCAGATGGGCTGGTTGCCAAGGCCGGCGTTGGAGTCCAGGTTAGAGAGCAGTTCAGCATTGACGCCGGGAGAAAGCACGGCCAACTGCGTAAAGCTGCCAGTGGCGAGCGGCGTTATTTCAATCTGGGCGGTATCGAGGGTGTAGCCGTTTGTGGTATCGGTTGCGTTGAGGAGCGGGTTGGCCGTGACCTCAACCGACTCAGACGCCTGGCCCACCTTGAGACTGGCGTTGGCGGTGGTGGCACGCGCCTCTTGAACCGCGATGCCCTTGAGATTGGTGGTCTCGAACCCTTCATGACTCACTTGCACAACATAAGTTCCGATGGGCAGATTGAAGATCTGGTAAGACCCGGTGCCCTGCGTAACGGCACTCCGGGTGATGCCGATTGCGGCATTGGTCACGGTCACGGTGGCACCGGGAATTGCGGCGCCCGACGGGTCCAGGACCGTTCCGTTCAGCGAGCCCAGGGTTTGTTGCGCGTTAACGGGTAACGAACAGATCAGCACGGCCAGAGACACCAGGCTGTACCAGGCGAGACTCCTCCAAAAATGATTCATAGACTCCTCGTGGCTTGCGGGAAGCTTGCTGTTTTCTTTGAGTTGTAGAGTTACGGCGATCTGGTTGACCGATCTGGCCCAGGAGCGATCGGTCGTGCGGGAAAGCGGCTACAGGGAGAAATGCGAGCTAGCAACAGTTTGTCCCATGGGCAGCGATTTCCCAAGAGAAAAATAGCGATTCCAATGCGGGGCGGTCTTGGATTGTGGAAAAGGCGGACGAAAAGCCGGGGGCGTCGTGCCATCTGTCAGCCGCTGACCAATCATGTGACGAATCTGTAACATAAAGCGGCGGGACTCCAAGGAAGCCCCACCGCGGGTGCATTCAATTCGAGTGACCGGATGTGAATTCTCTTACCTGGTGCTTCCCTTTCCGAACTGCATACGAAGCCCGGCGCGGAAGTTCATCGGCAGACTGGGGTACCCGATGGGCGCGATGTGCTGGTTGCCGGTCAGGTTCTCGCCCTGGGCGTAGATGCCGAGCCACGTAAGAAGCTGGTAGCTGCCACCCAGGTCAAGCTTGGCAAAGCCGTGATCGAGGTTGCGATTGGGCAGCAGCAGGCTGTTGAGGCCGTTGGCATCGGCATATTCAAGGTAGGTGGAGTCGTCGCTGCGGCTCGCGAAAGCCGCCGTGAAGGCGCCAGTCCATTTTCGCTGGGCATATGTGGCCGTAAAGAAGCCGGTGTGCGGCGGCCGGCGGAACGGCCGTGCTCCTTGAAGCGGCGAGATCGCGCCGATGGGGATCCCATTGTAGGTGGGGGCAAAGCCGCTTGCCAGCGCCTCATTGTCGCCGTCAAAAGAGTGCTGCACCACCGCGTCAAGATAGGTATAGCCGCCGCGCAGGAAGAGATTGCGGCCGATGCCGCTCTCGACGGTGGACTCGATTCCCTGCGCGCGAAAGGCCTCGGTATTTACGGTGAGGGGATAGTCGTTTTGGTAGTAAAAGCCCAGTGCGGCGATCAACGTCTGCTGTTGGTCCGGTGTGAGATTCGGAATCAGCTTGGGCAGCAGCCGGCCGCCTACATACTCGATCTGTTTGCCGAATTCGTTATGAAAATAGCTGGCGCGGAAGAGAAGTCGCTGGCCCAGGAACGACTGCTCCATGCCGCCCTCGTAGGTTCGAGTGGCCGGGGCCGCCAACGGACCGATGTGGAGTTGCTGGGCAATGGTCTGATCTTTATTCAGCGCAAGAAAGCGATAGAGCGAGCCGAACTCATCTGTCAGGCCGGGTTCGCGCACTGCATCGCCGTAGTTGAACAGAATGCGAGTGCCGCTGAAGATGCCATTGCGCGGACGCAGCGCATAAAACGTCAGCCCGGCACGCGGCGATGTTGCAACACCGAACTCGGAATAGTGCTCCAGGCTGCCACCCAGCGTGTAGAAAAGCCGGTTCTTGAAGTCGCCATGCACCGCGGCCAGGTAGTCGTAGTTGGTGCGGCCGGTTGCATCGTGCGTAGCATACGACGGAACGTTCTCGACGCCGCGCTCATCTTCAAAATGAAAGCCAATCAGCGCGGACAGGTGCGGAGTAAATCGATAATCGCCCTGATAGATGAGCTGATCGCGATTGGAGGCAAGCTGGTACTGGTAGGGATAGGTCTGGGCGTAATCAAGAACGGCCCGGCCCGTAACGGAGTAGCCGTTGGCGCCGGTGATTGTGACTTGATCGCCGAGGCTGTCGTTGAAAGCGTCAAAGTAGCCGCTGCCGCGCTGCTCCCACAACGAGAACTGCTCGCGCTTGCGGGTCGCGCCGTAGCGCAGCAGGTTATGAAAATCCGCAGTGGTCTGGTTGTCGATCGAACCACTCAGGTAGAGATCCTGATCCTTCTGCGTGGCATGATCGGTGACGTGATAGAAGTCCCATGCATTGGGAACGCCTGTGGCAGCGACGCCATAGTGCACAGTGGCCCGGATCTGCGTTGTCCCACTGGGCTGCCAGCCGAAGTTCCCCGCCGTGGTCGCCACATGGTATTCATCCATGGGCAGCGCGTTTGAGGTTTGCAGCCAACTGAACGCGCCCAGGTAGTCGAGCTTGTTGTGAGCGCCGGCCAGTTCGAGTTGTTCGCGAGAGGTATTGAAGTTGCCCGCGTCGCCCTGGAACATCAGTGACGGAAAGTTGGTGGTGCCGCGCGGCGTGGTGAGGCTGACGACGCCGCTGGCCGCACCTGCTCCATAGAGATCGGAGTTCGTTCCGCGATATACTTCGGCGCTTTCCAACCCGGTGGTGGAGTGCGGGCCGAGGTCGAAACGCCCGCCCAGATCGCCGACGTCCACACCGTCGACAAGAATCTTGTTGTCGTCTGAATCTCCGCCGCGGATGAAGAGCGAACTCTGCGACCCACGTTGGCCGCTCTGAACAACCGCCGTGCCGGGCATCAACCGCAACGCGCTTGCCATGTCACTGCGCAGCCCGAGATCAAGCTGCCCCAGCACATTGGTGGCCGCGCTGGTTTGCGGTTGTGGCGTGGGGGTTCCCGTTGCCGTCACCACAATGGATTCGCGCACCCACTCCGGCTCAAGCACCATGTTGCGCTCGATGTTATCCATGCGCCCCGCATAAAACACGGGCGTCTCCAACTGCCGAAAGCCCTTGGCGTTGGTTACGAGGAAAAAACGCCCGGTCATGCCGGTAAGAATCTGAAAGCTGCCATCGACCGTGGATGCACCCGACCCGACGATCGTGCCGTTGCTGAGCAGCGCGACGGTGGCGCCAGTAACCTTGGCACCCGATGCATCGGTGACCACCCCGCGAATGGAGGCAGCGTAGCCGGAAATGGCGGCAGAAACGAAAAGGAGAAAAATGAAAGCTGAGGTGAAAACGCGTGGGTCGATGCAGGCATAGACGCGAGCACGCGGGCCGCGCAGAGTTGCAGAAGGCATGAAGGTCTCCTCCGTTCCCCTCGGAACGCAAGCGGGTTGAAGCGCCGAGGACCGGTCTCCTGACTTGCGCCTGCTCCAGCCACCTTCCCACAAGCGAATATTGGCTCGCCTGCAGTGGTTGACGGGCTTTCCGCGGGTGCGGAGAAGCTCTGACTGGTCTCCTGCCCTGGCCAAACGACGGACCACGAGTCAGGGGCGCTCACAGTTGCGGGGCAGCAACGGACTTTCACCGTTTTCCCGAGCATCCTGGCGATTACGGAAATGAACAAGGCCGCTCCATGAGCAGCCCAACGGTCATGAAACGAGTTTCAGTGACATGAACATTTATAGCCGCAAAAGGGCATGAAGTCAAAAAGGCGCTCGCAGCTACACTGCCGCAACAAACGCATTTTTGAGTGCGTCAAAAAAACGGAGATAGGAGAGGAGTGGTGACCCCGGGAAGATTCGAACTTCCGACCTGCGGTTTAGGAAACCGTTGCTCTATCCACCTGAGCTACGGGGCCACGTTGAATACACTGCACTTACGCCATTATCAACGACGCTCACACTCCCTTTAACTCCCCGTGATATATTCATGACACTCATAAGCGGGTTGGAATGAAGGGTGAAGGGTGACCGAGTTGAAGACGAAAAGAGCACGCTATCAACAGGGTAGCATCAAGAAGGTTCAGCGGGTCAAGGGCTTCGCTTGGGAGGTCCGATTCAGCGACACGGTGAACGGAAAGCGGACAAGAAAGACCCTTTGTTTTGAATCGGATAAGTACCCAACTGAGGCATCTGTCCGTAAGGCGATTCAGACGCAAGTTGCACTGGTCAACACTGGGAACGAACGCTCCAAGGTTGCGGCAAAGTTCGGAGCTATAACCGAGCTATACCGTCTAGAACATCTCCCCACGCTGCGCAACTCAACCCAGCACAAAAACGCTTATCTGCTCAAGGACTACATCGAACCCCGATGGGCAGATGAACGGCTCCAGAACGTGACACCGCTTAGGGTTGTGGGATGGTTGGGGGAGTTGGGGGAGTTGGCCGCGACCACGAAGGCGGGATTACGCTCTGTGATGAGCCAGTGTTTTGAACTGGCTGCACTGCACGGGTATCTGTCGGCAAGTGAGCGAAACCCCATGTCCCGTGTTCGGGTGAAGGGGACCACCAAACGAGAAAAGCCGATTGTGATCCTCACTCCCGCAGACTTTAAGCGACTTGTATCCGCTCTGCCCTCCCCGCTGAATGTCATGGTTCTGTTGGACGGCTCTCTGGGACTCAGGGTGGGAGAACTCTTGGCCCTGCACTGGGGGGACATTGACTGGTCTGAAAAGACGATCACGATTCAGCGTAGCTACACACATGAGCAACTTGAGGAAGTGAAGACGGCAGCATCTAACGCCGTCCTGCCTTTGGATGATTTGCTGTTGACCATCCTCAAGACGCATCAGGAGACCACGGGGGACAGTCTCCTGCTCTTTCCCTCCTCGCGCACGGGTGGGTACCGTAGCGCGTCGATGTTGCTCGGGAAGGGACTACAGCCGGTTGCTCAGAGTCTTGGCTTGGGGAAAGTGACGTGGCACGGTTTGCGCCATTCCTGCCGCACATGGTTGGATGCCAAGGGGGTACCTGTAGGACTCCAGAAAGACCTACTCAGACACTCCGATGTCAGCACAACCATGAACCGCTACGGAAGGGCCTTGCAGCCAGATATGCGTATCGGTCACAGCGCAATGGTTCAGGAGCTTGTTCCGGATTCGATGAAGAAGTGACTACGCAACCTGCGCGTAGGACTGCTCATGCTGTGCAAGCCACTTCTCTAGGGCTTCCGTAGGAAAGCGCCATAGCCGACCTGCACGAAAGGCTGGTATCTGGCGAGCGGAAGCCATCTTGAAAAGGGTTTTCTCCGAAATAGACAGGAGGGCGGCGGCTTGGGGCGGGGTCATCACCTTGGGTGATGTGCAGGGCGGAAGGGTGGCGTTAGACATAGTGTTAGTTAGTTGACTCCGGGCAAGTAGTTTGCTTTCATTACCTACAATTATACAGATCGAAGGTATGTAAGTCAAGCAGAATCATCAAGATAACATCTAGACGGTGGCAAACTGCACAGTGTGCATTACAACCTGCACAGTGTGCATTAGAAAGTAAGTCAAATTGTAACTTCCACGTATTCTGCCTCCGCCGCGAGCATCTCGGGTGTCCTGCCCCTATTAAGGTAGCGGGCAACTCTGGAGTGAGTCCATCCGATCTCTTTGGCGAAGTCCACGAGGTTGATTTGTCTGCCCATGAAGGTAAGGTGCCGACTGATGGACCTCTCGTTGGTCTGATCCCTTTTGGATGCCCAACGAACACTGCCGGGTTTGTAGTCACCGCCGCCTATTCGGTGAATCGTGAAGGTTGGAGGACACGGACCACTGCTCCGGAGCATGTAGTCTAGGAAGGCTGGAAACCCGCCGTTCTCTGGGAGCCATTCCTCTGCGACATTCACGTTTTCGTAGTTCTTGTTCGTAGCGTCACTGGTGCGTCGAATCATCCCCTGATAGCAAACAAGCTCACGTCGATGCTCAAGCCTGAGTGCAGCAACTGCGCGCTTGATTCCCTGACACGATGTCCGCTGACCGGACTTGACTTCGCTCGCCTTGA
>PLXP01000047.1 GCA_003151435.1 Acidobacteriaceae bacterium | reverse complement strand
GTTCAGTGGCGTCAAGTAAATACCCCTATAAGATAATGGGTTTCAATCCGCACCCGGCATCTCTGCCGGGTGATGCTAACAGCGTTGACCTTCGCCTCCAAAGCCGGTACACTACACTAGTTTGGCGATTCCTGCCTGACGTCGTGGAGCCAGACGCTCGCCCAGAAGTTTGGGCTCGAGCGTACCGCGGCGCAGAAGTTTCCGCCCGAGCTATTTTGGACGATTGAGGAGCGTACTCGCCATGGCGTGTGCAGCTCTGGAGGGCTTATGTACGCTGTTCTAAAAACCGGTGGAAAACAGTATCGTGTCGCTCCTGGCGACGTTGTGAAAATCGAGAGCGTTGTCTCCCCGTCTGACGATCGGACCATCGAGTTCAGCGAGATCCTCGCTGTCTCCGGCGATTCCGGCATCGTGAAGCCGGGTTCGGCCAAGATCACCGCTGAGATTCTTGGCGAAGGTCGCGGCGACAAGATCCTGGTCTTCCACCTCAAGCGGAAGAAGCAGTACAAAAAGATGCAGGGACACCGGCAGAACTTCACCGAGGTGCGCATCAAGGCCATTGAGGCCGACGGCGTCACCTACACCGCAGCCCAGTAGGCGCGGACCAAAATCGAGAAGGGGATTCGGCAATGGCACATAAGAAGGGTGGAGGCAGCTCCACAAACGGACGCGATTCCAATGCACAACGGCTGGGCGTAAAAGCCTTCGGCGGCGAACTCGTCACCGGCGGATCGATCATCATCCGTCAGCGCGGAACCAAGATCAAGCCAGGCCTCAATGTGGGCATCGGCTCTGACGACACTCTCTTCGCCAAGGTCACCGGGCGAGTGAAGTTTGCCGATCGCGGAAACCACGGGCGCTTCGCCTCCATCGAGCCCGTCGCAGCGGAGTAGGTAAGCTCCAGGCAAACAGGCATTCACGCAAAAAGCCGCGGACATTCCGCGGCTTTTTGTCGTGCCTATGGCCGCTACCTATCGTGATCCAGAAAGCGCCAAAACGAACGGGCCGAAACCCTTGAGGTTTCGGCCCGTTCGTTCGTTTACACTCCCCCGAGGAGCCTTACGATTTCGATTCGCTTTCTCTCAGGTTGCGGCTCAACACCTTCTCCACCACCTTCTCCACATCAGTCAAGAAGAAGCTGTTGGCGGGCTGCTGCACGGCGACCTGTGTGCCGGTGTGGCCCAGGGCCGAGGCAATCTCGTTCCAGCGGTAGATGGTGGAATTGGCCGGGATAACCACTGGCTTGCGCGCACGCTCTGGAACTGCGCAGTAAGCAACCCAAGTGCCCAGCGCGGCCAAAACCACCGACTGATACACAAATTGGAGAGGCGCGGTCAGCGACGCATGATGGGAGATCAACGAAACAATGACAAAATCGTTTGTGGACATCACTCCAAAACCCAAGGCAATCCCGAAGGCCATATCGCGAGCGGAAAGATCCAACGCATTCATACACACGCAAAGGAATGCGAGCAGGCACAACTCCAGGATGCTGACGGACCGCATCAATCCAACCGCCAGATCTGGAATGGAAAGCAGTCCGCGGTGTGCGAACGACGCTGTAGAGAAGCTCACAATCAACGAAACCAGTGCGGCCCAGCGGAAGACCACGGTTCCAAGCCTCGTGAGTCCAGAAAATGCGGAAAGGGCTGAGCGGAAGACCTCCATGCTCACGAAGAAAAGAAGCACAGCACTCGCGATATAAACTGACCAATAAACGAGGAAATACCCTACGAAATAATTACGCCCCCACGGCTGCGACTGAATGTACAAAAGGATGGTCAGCACCGGAGCCGACGCCACACGCAACGCCAAGTAGTATCCCATCGACGGAAAACGACGCTGCAGTCCTCTGTTAAAAAAGAGGAAGGCAAGCACGGCGGAAAGCAGGAACTCAACCGCGCTTAATACCGACATCGCCAGATTTGAAGACATAAAGCGCCGTTCACCATCCCGAGAACTTTCTCAGAATAGCGCCGAACATCCCACTTTTCAATCGAAAAGAGGAATGTTCTCTAGCACTTTCGTGCCATTAGCAAGCTCTAGCGGGTGGCGTTGTTCGGTCCGCAGGGGATTCCAGGTCCGCAGAGCGGAATCGGGTTGCTCGCGGTCGCAGACTGATGGCTCGGGAGGCCCTTGGTGGAAGCGGAAGAGAGGGAGGCAGCGGCAGCACCGGCAACAACAACGGACAGGGCGAAAATGCGGATGGCGGTTTTCATGATTTGGTTACTCCTTTTTGAATTTGCGCGACCGGGAGAATCTCTCCAGTCACTATCGAAATCGTAGTCAAACGAGCCGACTAAGTCCATCTTTTTCATGGATATTGCAAACTTTACTCAAGTGACATTACTATCGTCACCTTCCCGGAAGGTAATCTAGGTGAGGTTACGAATGAGGAGTGCTTCAATCTGCTACATTTTTGGCCCCTCCCCGTGGTAAAATAAGCCCAGGCAAACTCGTTCAAAGCCCCCGCTTTTTCAAGCGTTTAATCCCCTGAAACACAGCCCGGAAGCGAATCCGGGGGCCGCTCCAAACCGGAGCCACACAGCGAAGGCCAGACGGAACCCTATGGCGACTGAAACACCCAGCATTCCTCCCATTGTCGGCGACAACGACAGCTATACCGGCGAAAACATCACCATTCTGGAAGGCCTTGAGGCAGTTCGTCTGCGCCCGGCCATGTACATCGGTTCCACAGGCGAGATGGGCCTGCACCATCTGGTCTACGAAGTGGTGGATAACTCCGTCGACGAGGCGCTTGCCGGCTACGCCAAAAAGATCGACGTCATCATCCACGTCGACAACTCCATCACCGTCATCGACGACGGCCGCGGCATTCCGGTGGACATGAAGACCCTGGCCAACGGCAAGAGTATGCCGGCCGTTCAGGTAGTGCTGACCATTCTCCATGCCGGCGGCAAGTTTGACGCCTCCAACTACAAGGTTTCCGGCGGTCTGCATGGCGTCGGCGTAAGTTGCGTCAACGCGCTCAGCCAGGAGTTCAACGTCGAAATCTGGAGGGACGGCCACACCTGGGAGATGGACTTCAGTTGCGGCGATCCCATTAGCGAACTTCGCCAGGCGGGCACCAGCAAGCGGCGTGGCACCAAGGTACATTTCCTGCCCGACAAGAGCATTTTCACCGCTACCGAGTTCAACTACGACACGCTCGCCCAGCGGCTGCGCGAGATGGCCTTCCTCAACAAGGGTCTCGAGATTACGCTCACCGACGAGCGTACCTCCGATCCGAAGACCGGCGAATCCAAGCGCGCCGAATTCCGCTATGCCGGCGGCATCGCAGAATTCGTCAAGCACCTCAATCGCGGGAAAACGGTACTGCACGAAAAGCCCATCGTGATGGAGGCGATGCGCGACAACGTCGATATCGAAATAGCCCTCCAGTACAACGACAGCTACTCCGAAACAGTGTTCAGCTTCGCCAACAACATCAACACGGTGGACGGCGGCACGCACCTGACGGGCTTCCGCACCGCGCTCACCCGCACCATCAATAAGTTCGGGCAGGACCAGGGCCTGTTCAAAGATGTGAAAGAGAACCTGACGGGCGACGATGTCCGTGAAGGGCTGACCGCGGTGGTGAGCGTGAAAGTGCCGCAGCCGCAGTTCGAAGGGCAGACCAAGGGCAAGCTGAATAGCGACATCGCCGGCTACATGACGCAGTTCGTCAACGAAAAGCTGGAAGAGTACTTCGACAAAAATTCCACGGTGGGCCGCAAGATCGTTGGCAAAGCCATCGAGGCGGCCCGCGCCAGAGAGGCGGCGCGCCACGCGCGCGACCTGACGCGGCGCAAGGGAGCGCTGGAATCGGGCGGCATGCCGCACAAGCTAGCCGATTGCCAGGAGAAAGACCCGGAGCGTTGCGAGCTTTTCCTGGTGGAGGGCGAATCGGCAGGAGGAACCGCCAAGCAGGGCCGCGACCGACGTTTCCAGGCGATCCTGCCACTCAAGGGAAAGATCCTCAACGTGG
>PLXP01000213.1 GCA_003151435.1 Acidobacteriaceae bacterium | reverse complement strand
CGATCATCGATGCCCATCCGCGCCGTGATGCATCGCAGAAGGCGGAGTTACAAGCGGAAGCGAAACGGCAAAAGCTGTTGAATTACGACTACGCCGAGGGTGTGCGCTATCGGGAACGTACCACCGTAGAACGGGTGAATGCGCGCTTGAAAGACGAATTTGGCGGGCGAACGATACGCGTGCGAGGCAATGCCAAGGTGACCTTCCCGCGCGCGTGGTAGTTTACTATGTGATCGCTCTGGCTCTGTATATGCAGTCGTTCTATCGCGAGGTATTGCGCTGCCTGCTGGAAGGAGTGCAGTGGCTTCGCGATCCATCGGCTGGGGTACGGGTGGCAGGCAAGTCGGGCATCTCGCAGGCCCGCACGCGGCTGGGCTGGGACCTTCGCCATCAACGAAGTGACTCATGCCATCGAAGACGCCTTGAAGTTGGGCATCCGCACGGCGGCGGCGAGCTTCAGGCTCTCCTACTTCCTCACGCTGACGCTGGACCCTAAGCAGGTTCCAAACAAGAAACTTCAAATCCCCTATCTGCGCAAGGTCTTCAACAAGTTTCGCGAGTACCTGAAATGAACAGTATTAAGGCTAGAACTCAGTTCGAACCCAGGACCGTTAATGATCAGCCGGCGGCGGGGTCGCATCCTCCGCCGGCTTTCCCTTTTCGCGGGCAGTCTTCAGCTTGCTGAAGATGGTGTCGTTCGCCGCCTTGTGCAGAGTTTTGGTCTTCTGAAACTCAACGTTCGCCTCCTGCTTCTTGCCCAGGGACTGATAAAGCCGGGCGAGCCTCCAGTGAGGATTGGGATCGTCGGGACTTAGCCTTGAGGCGATCTTGAATTCCCGAATGGCGTCTTCATTTCGGCCCCCGTCGGCGTACAGGGCGCCCAGGTCAATGTGCGCCCTGCCGATATTGGGGTCAATCTGCAGCGCCTTCTGAATAAGAGGAAGAGCGTCGGAAGAGTGGTTCGTCTGCATGTCCGCGTCGGCCAAAAAAGCAAGAGCCTGGGCGTTGTCAGGCACATTCAACAATTCAGCCTGAAACTCGCGCGCGGCCTCTTCAAATTGATTTTGGCTCCACAACAGATAGCCCAAACCAAAATGAACGTTCGGCTCGTTCGGATCCGCCTTGACCGCAGCGCGAAACTGCTCTATGGCTGCGGCATGGTTGCGCATCTCGTCCAGCGCTTCGCCCGCCAGCATATCGGCCTCTGCCGATTCGGCATTCAACGTAAGAATCTCGTGATATGAATCCAAAACACATTGGAACTGTCTGGACGAAAGGCAGCTGTGCGCCATGAGCAAACGAAACTGCAGATTCTGCGGTTCGCTGACCGTGGCAGACTTTAGATAGGGCACCGCCTCTGCGTACTCCCCAACGCCATAATGGGCCAGCCCGATCAATGTCGTCAGACGCTGCGCCTCGGGCGAAGCTGCGGGTGCACTCTTCAGCAGTGGAGTAAATGTCTGGATCGCCTGTTTCAGCTCGCCACCCTTGAAGAGGGCCAGACCAAGATTCAGGCGCAAGCCGGGCATCTTTGGATTCAGGAGCAGCGCCTTGCGATAGAGAGGCGCTGCCTGCTTGTAATGTTCCTGCCGCGCTTCAAGGAAACCCAGGTGGGCGTAGGCCTCAGCATCCGCGGGGTGAGCTTTCAAGACTTCCCGCCACGCGCCCTCGGCTTCAGCATTCTTGCCCTGTTGCTCCAGCGCGAAAGCGGAGTCGCGTTCATTGTGTGCAACCGATGAGGATTGGGCTGAACACGTGGATGCCGCGATGGCCAGCATCATTACCAGGATGAGTTTGACTTGCGCAATCGGCTTCACGTGAATCACCATTTGCATTCTCGCTTGCCGGGAAGGCAGCGCGCAACATCGCAGGCTTTGCGCGGACGAAAGGAAAGGGCACGGCAGAGTCACCTGCCGTGCCCCACTTAGTACATGTTAAATGTCAGAACTGAAGCTTTCCACCGAGTTGCAACGTACGGGGACCGTAGTCATTGGTGATGTGTCCAAAATTCCCGTCGTGGGAGCCCGTATCGACGCCTTGGAACTGGGTGTGATTGAAGGTGTTGAAGGACTCGAAGCGCAACTCAATCTTCGGTCCTTCCGCGGCCGTGAGTGGAATGGTTTTGAACAGGGATAGGTTGAAGTTGAAAAGTCCCGGTCCCACGACCGAGTCTTTCCCGGCATTGCCCCAACCCTGGTTTCCGCCGCCATTCCAGGGAGCGGTTGGATCCGCGAAAGATGCCGTGCTAAACCAGCCGCCCAACTTCTTTGGATAGGTAACCTTTGACACCAGGTTCGGACGGTTGTTGGTACCGCCGCCAAGACCGAGAGTGTCGGTGCCGGTGTAACCGATGTAGAGAGGCACTCCTTTTTCTGCGACCGTTACACCGGAGATCGACCAGCCTCCAATGATCTCGCGAGCTGCGAGGTTCGAGCTTTTCCTATAGAACGGGATCGCGTAGATGTAGCTCACGTTGAAGATGTGTCGGCGGTCGAACCCTGTCCCTGAACCACGGTCATAACCCGGGTTGAACGGATTGGAAAGCCCGTTGAGGTCATTGCTCACAATATCGATCTCATGGGACCAAGTGTAGGCTACCTGCGTGGTAAGCCCATGCCGATTCTCCAGGCGAATGCCTGCCTGGAGTGAGTTGTAGTTGAAGTTGGTTTCGTTCTCCTCCTGATTGATGTTGGCGAAGCCAGGGAAGATTCGATTCGCGTTCGCGTTCAAAGACCCGTTGGAAACACCCTGCCGAGTAGCGTAACTGTTGGCTGCATCAACCAGGGGCAAGGTGTTGACCTGGCGGTCATCGTTCTGGTCCCAACCTATCGAGCCGGCATACTGCACCACCGCGATGATCGATGGAGCAAGCTCCCGTTGAAGTCCCATGCTGAAGTTAGCCGTCCCGGGAGGCGGATAGTTGTACTTGATATTGGTCAGACTGGAAGGAAAACTGTTCGTCGTTGTCTGTCCAGTCAAGGCGCTGGTGTTTGGGTTGGAGAAGTAAACGTTGTTTGCGGAAGGGATATACGCAAAGGGTGGATTCAACGCAGCATTGTATACATCGTTGCCCTGGACGCGCTCGAAGAACATGCCAAAGCCGCCCCGAAGTACTGTCTTTCCATTCCCGGCCACGTCAAAAGCAAAGCCTACCCTGGGCATGAAAGTGGTGAACTTGTCCTGGACGTTTCCACGAGGAAAGCCCTTCACGCCTGCTTCCCGAATGCCGTTGAGATAGAACTTTTCACTGCCGGTGGATGCGTAAGTTGAGAGAGAGGCGGGGTCCAGAGTGCCGTTATTTTGGACCGGATTGCCCAACGATCTGTCATAGTCCGCGATCACAAAATTCGCAAACTTGTCATACCGCTCAAAGGCATGCGGTAACCCGTCATAACGGAGTCCGAGGTTCAGAGTCAACTGGGGAGTGACGTGCCAGTTGTCGTTGGCGTAGAAGCCATAGTTGTTGTTGACCCAGTGTTTGCCTGCCAGGAATTCCAGTTGGTCGAAGTATGAGGCGTCGCCGAGCAGGAAATTGACATACGAATCGCCAGAAAATGTGCTCGAGTTGAACTGTGCGACTCCATTGGTGTTGTGCTGCAGTTGCTGGTTCTTGTAGTCGTGCAGCCAGGCGAAACCGACCTTGAACTGGTGGCGCCCCTTGGTCCAGGAAACGTCGTCCCGATAATCAAAGCCTTCGTAACCATTCTTCCAGGGATAGTAGCTTGGGCTCCAGTTCACATTCAACGGCGAACCCTGCAGATTGATCTCCGGCATGCGACTGCCTATATTGTTGGCGATTGGAAAGAAGCTGGTCGCTGTCCACCCGCTGGGTTGAACAAATGTGCCGCCCGGACCGTTGACGGGGGTGAGGGTAATCTTGTTGCCGCTGTAAAGGAATGCGGTCTCGTTGAGCAGGTTGGGCGTATATGTCTGAGTCAGCTTGATGACCGCCGAGTACGACGGATTGTTCATGGCCGTGCCAACGGTTGGATAGGTACTATCGCCCCACAACGGCGGAAAGTACTGTTGAGCGAGCGTGTCATGAAGGTAATGGCCCATCAGTTGGAACTTGCTGTTGATGGCGTGGTCGATGCGAACAATGTCTTCACGTACATTCGTCGGCTGAGGGATGGAAGCGATGTACTGAGTCCCATTGTTGAAGTTAGGCTTCGGGAAGGCGCCCGAGTTCAACATGAGAACCGCATTCTGGTCGATCAGGTTGGCCGGGATGACGTTATTGGGGAACGGCTGCCCAGGCGTCAGGCCATCTGCCGCGTAAAGTGCCAGTTTGGCTGGATCAACTTGGCATTTGCCGTTAGCGTCCGGGCTGCAAGGAACGATGGGAGCCTTCCCGCCGGGAGGGGTGTACGCCAATGAAGCCCCGGCCGTGGGAAAGTTGTTGGCCAGGATCGCATTCTGAATCGAAGGTGCACTCCCTTGAATCAGTCTGCGCCACTCTTCATTCACGAAGAAGAACGTCCGGTTTCGCGCGTCGTCATAAACATGAGGAATCCAAAGCGGGCCGCCGATATTGCCGCCTGGTTCGTTCAGCTGAAACTTGGATCGCGGCTTGCCGCCAGCCTTGGTGAAGTAGTCGTTGGCGTTGTAGTCTGTGTTGCGGTTGAACTCATAGAGTTCCCCGTGGAAGTTATGCGTTCCGGATTTGAGCACCATGAGGATGGTGCCGCCAGATCCGACACCGTAGTCGGGACTATAGTTGCTGTCGAGAGTCTGGAATTCGGCCAGCGCATCCTGCGAAGGCAGGTTCATGAAGCAGCCGCCGCAGCCGCGATCGTTCTGCTCCCCTCCATCGATCATGTAGATGTTGTGGGTTGAGCGGGTTCCGTTGAAGCTGATGCCGTTCGCGGATGTCAGGGCGTTGACGCCGCCAAATGCCGGCAGGTTGTTTGACACTCCCAAACCCAGGGCCGCAAGCGATGTGACGTTGCGGCCGTTCGTCGCAAGTTGCGATACCTGTTCACCGCTGATGAGAGTGCTGAGTTCGCTGGTCTCCGTCTGCACCTGCAGGGCATCGGCCGCGACGGTTACCGTCTGGGACTGGCTGCCTACCGTGAGACTGAAGTTTTCTTCCAGAGTTTGAGCGACGTTCACAACAATGTCGGTCTTGGTATGTTTCTGAAAACCCTGGGCTAGAACGGACAGCGTGTAGCTGCCGACACCGACGTTCGCAAAGCGATACGCTCCGGCAGTATTCGAAACGTCCGTCCTTACCTGGCTGGTGGCTTGGTTTGTGAGCGAGATTTCAGCGTTGGGAATAAGTGCTCCGCTGGCATCGACCACGGTCCCGTTGATGGTGGCGTTGTCCTGGCCCCATCCTCTGGGTGTTAGAACGAAAAGAATTGCGGCAACGGCGAACCACAGTGCCTTGTATCTCCTTATCGACCCGTGGCCGCGGCGATTCATTGCCTTGGACGACGGTTGAATGGTGGGATATTTCATAGTCTGCCTCCTGAGCAAACGCTTACTCAAAGTTTCAATTCACATTCGGTTCGTATCTGTGACTCTCGCGTATCGCTTGTTCGCGAACGCGTAAGGCTCATGGGACAACGCTGAATTCAAGGGAAATACGTTTGTAATCGTGTGCAGGCATGTTCAACGCATGTAGTGCGATCGGACTTGTACCTGCAAGCCGTACTTTCGGTGGAATACTGAGTTCCGAGTTCAACAGCGGAGCGTGTCAACGACTTTGA